>JBEATZ010000004.1:0-25556 GCA_041161695.1 Planctomycetota bacterium
ACGTGCTGTGGGCGGTGCGCGGCGAGGCCCCTCATGCCGAGCGGCACGGCTTGCACGACGGCACGCGCACGGCCTTCGCGCTGCGGCCCTCGGGCGCGACGCACTTGCGGCACGGCTTCGCGACGGTGAACAACTTCTTCCACGGCGGCAAGGAGCTCACGAGCCGCATCGAGGAGGCCATCCTCGACCGCGCGCTGGGCCCATGGAACCCGCTCAAGGCCGACGTCTACACCGACCAGTACATCTGCTCGGGCGGGCAACTCGCGGAACTGGCACTGGGCCGCGACCGCTTCGTACTCGACCTGCGCCCACTGGTGCACGCGAAGCTCGGCCACGCTGCGAGCCTGTGCTGCCGGCCCTACGACCTCTGCACGATGCTGGTGGCGCAGCAGGCTGGCTGCGTGGTGCTCGACCCGCTCGGCAACCCGCTCGACGCACCCCTCGACACCACCACCAACGTGGCGTTCGCCGCCTATGCCAACCGCGCGCTCGCCGACCACCTCGCGCCCATCGTCGCAGACGAGGTGCGCCGACACCTCGGTGCGTGACGATCAGCTGCCGCGCGGCGCACCCGGGCGCACCCAGCCGTCGACCTGCACGATGCGGTCGGTCTCGGCGATCCACGCACTGAGCCTGCCGCCGTACACGCAACCGGTGTCGAGGCCCACGCACTGCGGGCGCACCACGAGGCCGCGCCGCGCCCAGTGGCCGAACACGACGCGCTTGCTGCCGCGGTAGAAGTCGTCCCAGGGACGGTAGGGCGGTCCCGGCGGCGGCCAGTCGTCGGGCGGCACGGCGCCGTCGGCCGTGCAGTAGCGGACGTTGACGGCGTATTCGACCTGGTCCGGCTGCAGCGTGGCGAGGTCGGACTCGGTCCAAGCCGGGTGCAGGCCCGCGTGCACGAGGATCAGGTCGTCGAACACGCGCACGATGGGCTGGGATGCGAGCCACTGGTGCAGGGCCGGGTCGGTGGTCCTGCCGCGCTGCAGCCAGTACAGGTCGTGGTTGCCGAGCACCGGCTTCGCATCGAGTTCGCGCAGCAGGTGCAGCACGCCCTCGGAGTCCGGGCCCTTGTTGACGAGGTCGCCCACCGGGTGCAGCACGTCGGTGCCGCGTACGAAGCCTGTCGCGTCGAGCAACCGATGCAACGGTTCGAGGCAGCCCTGGATGTCGCCGATGAAGATGCGCCGCACGCGCGCAGCGTAGCGAGCGGGGGCGCGCTCGCGAACCCGCGCGTGTTCCTTGCAGCAACGTGCGACCGCGCGCATCCTTGCCGCGGGCGCATGAGGCAGGCAACCGAAGCAACCGTGGCCGTGCAGGCCGCACCAGGGGTGCGCTGATGGTGCTGCTCCGCCGCGTGGGCGCCATCAGCGGCTTCACGCTGGTCTCGCGCATCCTCGGCCTGATCCGCGACACCCTGATGGCCTGGGCCTTCGGCGCCAGCTGGGTGTCAGGGACGTTCCTGCTCGTGTGGGTGTTCCCCAACCTCATGCGCCGGCTGCTGGGCGAGGGAGCGCTCTCCGCCTCGTTCGTGCCGGCCTACACGGCCGCGCACCGCAAGGGCGGCCCCGACGCCTCGCGCCAGCTCATGGCGCAGGTGATCGGCACCATGCTCACGTGGCTGGTGCCACTCACGCTCGCCGTGGTGGCCGCGAGCCTGCTGGTGCCGGCGTCGTGGCTGGCGCAATCGCTCGAGACCGGCATGCCCGGGGCACGGCTGATGCTGCAGCTCAATGCCGTGCTGTTCCCGTACGTGGTGCCCATCTGCCTCACGGCCATCTACTCGGGCGCCCTCAACGTGCTGGGCTCGTACGGCCTGCCTGCCGCAGTCCCCACCGTCCTCAACCTGTTCTGGATCGCGGCGCTGCTGCTGCTCGGGCAGGTCGACCCGCCCTGGACGCTGCTGCTGCCCGAACTCGCCGCCACGAGCCTCGTGCTGCTGCCGGCGGGAATCGGCACGACAGCAGCACTTGCCGTGCCGCAACTGGCCCACGAGGTGCTCACGCCCGTGCGGGATGCGGCGGCAGCCGACGGCGCCGTGTTCCTCGGCTGGTTCCTGCTGGCCGGCGGCTTCGCGCAGGTGCTCGTGGTGCTGTGGCCGCTGCGCCTTGCCGGTGCGCTGGCACGACCCATCGGCGGCTTCCCGCCCGTGGGCACGCCGGGTCGCGCCGTGTTCGTGGCGATGCTGCCGGCGATCCTCGGCATGTCGGCGAGCCAGCTGAGCACGCTGTCGGACCAGGTGCTCGCCTACTGGTTCGTGTCGCCGGGCGCCAACACCTACCTCTACCTCGCCAACCGTCTGCTGCTGTTCCCCCACGCGCTCACCGCGCTGTCGGTGGCGGTGGCGGTGTTCCCCAAGCTCGCGGAGAGCGCATCGGACACCGACCGCAAGGGCATCCGCGCCACGCTCGACACCGCCACGGGCGCCACGCTGCTCATCACGCTGCCAGCTGCCGTGGGCCTGATGGTGATCGGGCAGGACCTCGTCGAGGTGTTGTTCCAGCGGCAGCGTTTCACCGCCGAGGACGCGGATGCCACGGCCATCACCTCGATCTGCATGGTGGCGGGCCTGCCGTTCATCGGCCTCGTGCAGTTGTATGCGCGCGCGTTCTACGCGGTCGGCGACAACGGCGTGCCGGCGCGCTTCGCCGTGCGGCTGCTGCTGGTCAACTTCAGCCTCAACCTCGTGCTGGTGCCGGTCCTCGGGTTCGGCACCGAGGCGATTGCCGCCTCGTCGAGCCTCACGTCGGCTCTCAATGCCCTGCTGCTGATGCGCGGCGTGCAGAGGCACTGCGGTGCAGGCCACGGCATCGTCGGCTCCTGGCTGCGCAGCCTCGTGGCCTGTGGTGCGATGGTGGGCGCGATCCTGCTCGTGCGCCCCGACACGGGCGACGACCGCATGCAGATGCTGCTCTGGCGCATCGCCCTGCCGATCGCCGTGGGTGCAGCCGCCTACTTCGCGGCCCACCTCGCACTGCGCAGCCCCGAACTCGCAGCCGTCCGCAACCGCTTCGCGCGCCGCGGCTGACCGTCACTCCACACGCAGGAAGTCGAGCCAGCTGTTGCTGCCCTGGTGGATGCGCAGCAGCGGACCAATCATCTCGAAACGGCGGGTCTCGGTTGCGCCCGCAGACTCGACCTTGATGTCGCCCGATTCGTCGTTGAAGTGCCCGGCAACCACCGTCATCTGCAGCGAGCCGCCCTGCCGCTGCCAGCGCCGCACGCCGGCGCGCAGCATCGGAAACTCTTCGGACCGGCCGGGACCCTGCAGATGGATGCTGAGGTGGCGCCTGCCCACGAACATCCATCCCTCACCGGGCTGCGAGGCAACCGCTCCCTCACGCACGCGGGTCTTGAGGCGCCACGTCCCCTCGAGCGGGTCTGGTGCGTCGTCGCGCTGCAGCAGGTCGTCGCGCAGCGCCGGGCGCACGCGCGGCTCCTCGACGGGCACGAGCGGCACAGCATCGGGCGGCGGCGTGGCTGGCTTCGGTGCAGGCTGCGGGTCCTGCAGCCCAAGGGCCGGGAAGAGCGAGAGGAACGCGACGAACAGCGCGGTTCTCATGGTTCAGTCGATGCGGATGAGGATGTTCTCGAGTTCGGCGACGTCAGCACGGAGCTCGAGGTTGCGGTTGCCGCTGCGCACCGCGCCGGACTCCCTGTCCTTGCGGTAGGCAACGAAGCGCACGCTGCCCGAGGGCAGGTCCGTGAACTCCCATGCCCCGTCCATGGCCGTGGTGCAGGTGCTGAGGCCGTCTGCGCCGTTCTCGTGGTAGACCGTGGCGCCCTGCACGGGCGCCTGCGTCAGCGCATCGAGCACGTAGCCGCGCACGGTGAGCGCGCGTTCGACCACCACTTCGGCCGAGGTCGCAACCGTCACCTGGCAGCCGCGCTGGGTGAAGCCCGCGGGCAACCCGTGCACCACGAGGCGCGGCCACGTCCACGCAGGCACGTGGTCGAGGGCGAAGGACCCGTCTGCCGCGGGAACGGCATCGATGCCCGGCAGGCCGCGCGCGAGCACGCGAAGCCCTTGTGCAGCGAGGCCCGCGGGCAGTGCGACGCGACCCTGCAACGGCTGCGTGGGAGTGACCACCGCAAGCGCTGGCTCTTCGGCAGCGCCGCGTATGGCGTCCACGTGCGCAAGCGAGAAGCCCGCCGCCAGCACGCGCAGCGTGGGCTGCAGGATGCCGTCGTCGAAGCCCCCGACGGTGAAGCGGCCGTCGGCAGCCGCAGGGGCCTCCGCGAGGGGCAAGCCGCGCTCGCCGCCGCCCATCACGACGACGCGTGCGCCGGCCACCGGCGCGGCGAGCGCGCGCGCGCCGAACAGCCAGACCGGCAAGGGCTGAACCACCGAACCCGACACCGTGCCCGCGGGGTTGAGTTCGATGCGGTGCTGTTCGCCTGCGGCCACCGCAGCGAAGCCGCTGCCGTGACCCGCGGTGCTCCAGCGCACGAGGGCGCGCCGCGGCACCAGCATGCTCGAGGCGCGGAACTCCTCGCCGCCTGTGACCACCACCTCGCCGAGGCGCGGCGGCGGCGAGGGATCGGAGGGCCCAGTCGCCTCTGCGAAGAACTCGAGCTTCACATCCGGCGCAGGCGCACCCGTGGCCGTGACGAACGTGAACACCACCTGCATCGCGCGCAGGTCCGCCCAGTACTTGATGCCGATGGCGGCCACCACCGCCGGCAGGATCCAGCGGATGGTGAAGGGCAGCCGCTGCCACCAGTTCGGCTTGGGGCGCGGCACACGGCGCGGGCGCACGGGCGCAGGCGGCGGTGTACCGGGATCGGTGGGAGTCGTCACGTGCAGCGAGCGTAACGCGCACCGAGTGCACGCGGTTTGGCGCCGTGGAGGATTCCTGTGCGCAGGCTATCCTGCAGCCATGAGCGACCCGAACGCAGCCAAGCGCGCAGCCGCCTTCGCGGCAGCCAACCTCGTCACCTCCGGCATGACGGTCGGCTTCGGCAGCGGTTCGACCTTCCTGTTCGTCCTGGAGCGCCTCGCCGAGCGCATGCGCACCGAGGGCCTGAAGGTCCATGGCGTGCCCACGAGCAGCGGCACCGAGGCGGCAGCCCGCAAGCACGGCATCCCGCTCACCACCCTCGACGAGGTGGACGTGCTCGACCTCGCCATCGACGGTGCAGACGAGATCGACCGGGCCAAGCACATGATCAAGGGCGGTGGCGCCGCGCTGCTGCGCGAGAAGATCGTTGCCGCTGCGGCACGCGAGATGGTCGTCATCGTGGACGAGGCCAAGATCGTGAACGTGCTGGGCGAGCGCTTCCTGCTGCCGGTCGAGGTGCTGCCCTTCGGGTGGAAGCAGACGCTGCGCAAGGTTGCCGCCACCGGCTGCGCGCCCGAGCTGCGTCGCAGCAAGGACGGCGCTGCCCTCGTCACCGACAACGGCAACCACATCCTCGACTGCCGCTACGCAGGCATCGTCGATCCTGCCGGCCTGCACACGGCGCTGGCGGAGATCCCCGGCGTGGTGGAGAGCGGGTTGTTCGTCGGCATGGCCGGCCGCGTGTTCGTGGGCAACGCCGCAGGCGGCGTGCGGATGATCCCGTGAGCTTCGTCGTCCACCTCGTGCGCCATGGCGTCGCGGAGGATCCGCGCCTCGGCCAGTCGGATGCCGAACGTGCGCTCACGCCCGACGGCATCGACAAGCTGCAGCGCGCCGCGCCGTCGTGGCGTCGCGCGATCGGCAAAGTGGATCGCATCGTGTCGAGCCCGCTGCGCCGCGCGCAGGAGACCGCGCGCATCCTGGCCGTGGCGCTGGAGCACAAGGAGCCCGTCGTCGTCAACCCGTGCCTCGTGCCCGAGGCCGATCCCGAGCTCGCACTCGAACTCCTGCACGAGGTGCGTGCTGCAGGCTGCCGCGCGGTTGCGTTCGTCGGACACGAGCCGCACATGGGCTGCCTGCTGGGCCTGCTGCTCACCGGCAACCCGCGCGTGGCGCTGCCCTTCAAGAAGGGCATGGTGGCTGCCGTCGAACTGCCGCATGCAGCAAGCCTGCTGGGCCAGCTGCGCTGGTGCCTCAGCACGCGCGCGGCAGCCGACCTGCGCTGAGGCGCGCAGTCCCCTGGCTCAGCGGTTGGGCCCGGCCTCGCCCTGCTTCGGCTGCTGCGGCTGCGGTTCCGGCTTGGGCACGGCGCGCGGCATCAGGACGAGCCCTTCGAGTCCGCCTGCGGGAACGACCACCTCGCCGGGATGCTCCAGGTCTGCAGTGCTCTCGGGCGACCGCAGCGTGACGCGGTAGCGACCCGGGGAGATGTCGCGCACCTCGAAGTCCTTTGCCATCGTCCAGTCGGTGAACGTCTGGTACGGCTCCGTCCCGGGCGCGGCGTCGAGTGCCGTGAAGCTGACCATCGTCCAGGTCTCGTCGGGAGGGGTGCTGGCACCCCACTCGATGCGACCCTTCACGCTCGTGGTGGCCTCGAGGCGCAGCACGATCCCGCCCACGGAGGCGCGCGGCAGCACCTCGACGTCCGGCACGATGGCGCGGCCACCGACCTCGCCGCGCGCGCGGGCGACCAGGCTCCAGCGTCCTGCGGGCAGGAACTCGACGCGGAAGTTGCCTTGCGCATCGGTCACCACGCGCTGCGTCTGCATGACCACGCGGCGCGAGGGCACCGCGCCCCTGCCGTCCGACACATCGCGCAGGTTGAGTGACACCGAGGCGCCAACTGCAGGAGTGCCTTCCACCGTGAGGACCGAGCCTTCGACCGTGGCCGTCTCCGCCTCGATGCGCAGGCTCAGCAGGTCGCCGGCCTTGAGCTCCACGGCACTCGACCAGATGGAGGGCGGCCGCTCGCCTGCGGTCGCCGCCGAGAGCTGCAGCTCGACCGTGCCCTTTCCCTCGGGCAGGGCATCGAACGTGAACGAACCGTCCTCACCCACGCGCACGCCGCGGCGGGTCGAGCCGAAGCGCGCCGACACCATGCAATCCGTGGCCGGCATGCCGTTGATGGTGGCGAAACCCGCGATGCGGCCGCTGGGCCCGGTCACCGCATTGGCATCGGTTTCCATCTGCACCTGCGCCACGCCGCCTGCAGGCACCTGCACGCGCTCGGACGGCAGGCTGTTGTTGAGCATCTCGTTCTGCACGAAGCGGAACAGCGAACCACCCGACTGGACGAGCTCGAACGAACGCACCACCTGCAGCGAGTAGGTGTTGGGCTGCAACCCGCGCACGACGAAGCGACCCTCGGCATCGGGCACGTGGAACGTGGGCATGTCCTGCACGTCGGAGCCGCCGCTGTTGAAGCCGAAGCACAGCACCGTGAAGGCGCCCTGCTGCGGCGGCCTGCCTGCCGTGGTGAGCACGCCTTCGATCGAACCCGTGGCCTGGAAGCGCACGGCCAGCTCCCCGGTGCCTTCGACAGGCGTGCCCGCAGCGCTGCCGTAGCGCGGGTGGCTGCCGCTGACACGGATGTCGCTCCCACCCATCTTCGTGATCCGCAGCCTGCCCTGTCCGTCGGTGCGGCCACAGGAGATCGGGATGTTGGACATCCGGTCCGCGCCCTGGTCCTGCGCGTAGATCGTCACGTTGCGCAACGGCTTGCCCGCGGGATCGAAGGCCGTCACGCTCCAGGTGCGCACCGGCGCGAGCGCCACCTCGACACGCGTGTCGCCCTGCACGTCCGCCTCGACCCACTTCACCGCGGTGCCGGGTGCCTGCACCAGCAGTCCGAGCTTGCCCTGTGCGATGCCTGCCAGCACGCGGCTACCGTCCTCCTTCTGCACGAGGTCCTTGCTCACGTCGGATGCCGTGGCGAACCCGAGCAGGGCCATCTCGCGCACGGCCTCGTTGTTGTTGCCGCGCAGCATGCGCACCTGCAGTTCCGCAGGCGGCTTGCCGTCGGGACCGGTCACCACGAGGGTGAGCTGGTGCAGGGCAGGCAGCGTGACGACCACGTCGTTGTTGACCGACTGCGGCTCCGCGATGGTCCACGGGTCCCTGCTGGTGCGTCGCGCAGCAGCCGTCACCTTGCCCTTGGGGAACCCCGTGGTGGATGCCTCGCCCTTCGCATCCGTGACGCCGATCGAGCTTGCCGGGTCGATCGGGGCCACGAGCGTGGTGGGACCGGCGATCACCTCGGCGCCGGCCACCGGCTTGCCTGCGGTGTCGCGCACGGTGACGAACAGCTCCTCGCCCGCGCGCATGCGCACCTGACCGATGTCGCGTTCCTCGCCGCCCTTCACGGTCACGTTGCCCTTGAGGTCGGCGAGCAGCCTCGGGTGCACGGTCACCAGCGTGTTGTTGCCGGGGGTGAGACCCGGGAGGCGGAACCTGCCGTCGGCGCCACTGCGGGTCGTGGGCACCGGGAGGTCCTCGAAGGCGCGCTCCACCCACTTGGGCATCGACAGCACCATCCCTCCGTCGCGCCCACCCATGCCCTCGCGCACGATCACGTGGCCGCGCGGGTCGATGCGCTCGAAGGGGAAGACGCCCAGCAGCGTGGCGGGCAGGTCGATGGCGCGGATCCACGCATCTGCCACCGGCGCGCCTTCCTCGTCCACCACCACGCCCGTCACCACGCCGAGGTCTGCGAGTGCGACGTCACCGAGGTCGATGATCTCGCCGGGACCCGGCACCTGCTGCAGCATGCGCCAGCCCGGGGCATCGGTGCCGATGCCTGCCTGCAGCAGGAACACGGCGCGCGGAAACACGCCCTCGATGCGGAAGCGTCCGTCCCCGTCCGTCTGCGCCGCGCCCGCCACGTACGTGGGCTCGAACGAGGACGGGTCCATCAGGTCCATGGACGGCTGGAGGATCTCGTCGATGGCCAGGCGCAGGAGCCGCACCCCGCAGTCGGCGACCGGCGTGCCCTTCGCATCCACCACCCGGCCCGCGTACCCGCCCAGGGCTGCAACGATCTCCGGATCATCCTCGCCGCGGCGTGCGGCACGCGCGGTCACCGCGGTCCGCTGCGGCGCCTGCAACCCCGCGGCACCGGTCTCGCCAGCCACGGCCACCGGGGCGCCTTCGGGTGCGGCAACCGGCGCCACCGCGGGCCCGATCGGGACCTCCACCGGCTGGCCGCTGAACCAGAGGATGCCGAGCACGAGGACGGCAGCGGCGAGGAAGCCTGCCAGGAGGTGGAAGGGGCGGGTCATGTGCGGGTGCGACGGGAGACGAAGCCGAGATCCTACGTGGCCAGCAGCAACGACGTTCCGTCGCGCTGGCGGAGCCGATGGAACGCCTCGTCGTGGATTTTGCTTGTTCCAACAACCTTTGTTGTGCCACACTTTCTTCGTGTCCAAGCTGCAGCACGAACTCCGGCAGGCAAGGCCCTTCGCCTCGCCCATGATGGAGGCCTACCTGAACCTGCAGCGCACGGCCGACCACCTCCGCACCGAGGAGCTCCGCATCCTGCGCCCGCTCGGCCTGACCCCCCAGCAGTACAACGTGCTGCGCATCCTGCGCGGCGCGGGCACCGACGGCCTGCCGAGCGCCGAGATCGGCGTGCGCATGGTCACGCGCGTGCCCGACGTGACCCGACTCGTCGACCGCCTGGAGGCAGCAGGCCTCGTGGAGCGCACCCGCTCCGAGAGCGACCGCCGCGTGGTGCTCGTGCGCATCGGCAAGAAGGGACTCGAGCTGCTTGCCGGCATCGACGAACCCATGAAGCGCATGCCCGACAAGCTCATGGGCGGCCTCGGCGCAGCCGAGCTGCGCAAGCTCAACGACCTGCTCGTGCGCCTCCGTGGCGCGCAGGACTGACCCGCACCCCAACAAGACCTTCGATCCCGAAACCAA
The DNA here is from genome assembly GCA_041161695.1 of Planctomycetota bacterium. Classification (GTDB taxonomy): domain Bacteria; phylum Planctomycetota; class UBA1135; order UBA1135; family UBA2386; genus JBEATZ01. The sequence goes on from JBEATZ010000004.1 coordinate 9,762, forward strand.
TCCAACCAACATGAACGATCGTTCCGCTGTGTCCGACCTCGGACTCCTCCTCATCCGCCTCATGCTCGCCGTCGTGTTCGCCTACCACGGCAGCCAGAAGATGTTCGGCGCCTTTGGCGGCAACGGACTCGAGGGCATGTCCGGCTGGCTCGGCTCCAAGAACGTGCCGCTGCCCTACGTGGCTGCCGTGCTTGCCGCCTCCTCTCAGCTGCTCGGCAGCCTCGCACTGCTCACGGGCATGTTCTTCCGCGTGCTCATGGTGCCGCTCGCCTTCACCATGTTCGTGGCCGTGTTCGTCGGCCACTCCGGCGATCCCTACGGCAAGTACGAGTTCGCCCTCACGCTGGCGGTCGTCGTGACCGGCCTCGCGCTCATCGGACCCGGCGGCTTCGCCATCCGCCTCGGGGGCAGCAAGTCGTGATGCGCATCCGTCGCGGCACCGAGCGCGGCCACGCCGACCACGGCTGGCTTCGTTCGTGGCACACGTTCTCGTTTGCCGACTACCACGACCCTGCGCACATGCACTTCCGTGCCTTGCGCGTGGTGAACGAGGACATCGTCGCGCCGGGCACCGGCTTCGGCATGCACGGCCACCGCGACATGGAGATCCTCACCTGGATCCTCTCGGGCACGCTGCGCCACGAGGACAGCATGGGGCACCGCGCCGACATCACCCCGGGCGAGGTGCAGGTGATGTCGGCAGGTACGGGCGTGATGCACAGCGAGGTCAACCCGAGCGCCACCGAGCCCGTGCACCTGCTGCAGATCTGGATGCTGCCCGAGCGCCGCAACCTGCCGCCGCGCTACGACCAGCAGCGCGTCGAGAGCGGCGCCATGCAGGATCGCCTTGCGCTGCTGGCCGCGCCGCCCGGCAAGGGCGGCATCGTCGAGGTGTTCCAGGACGTGATGCTGTACGCAGCACACCTGTCGCCGGGCAAGGAAGTCGCACTGCCGCTCGCCGCGGGCCGGCACGCATGGGCGCAAGTGGCAACCGGCTCGCTCGACTGCAACGGCACGGCCCTCGCACAGGGTGATGCCTTGGGCGCGACCAACGAGCCGGTACTGCGCTTCCGCGCCGGACCGGAGGGCGCGCACCTGCTGGTGTTCGACCTCGCCTGAGCGCGTTCAGCGCTGCTCGTGCGCGCGCCAGAAGGCGAATGCCGCGAGCACCAGCGCATGGTCGATGGCGCCCCTGCGCACGAGGTCGTCGAGCTGCGAGCGGTGCACGAGCTCGACCACGATGTCCTCGCCAGAGTCCATCTGCAGCTCGCCCACCCTGCTGCAGCCGGTGGCCAGGTAGGTGTGGCAGCGGTTGGTGAAGATGGCGGGGTTGGGCGTCATCGTGCCGATGGGCACGATGCGCTCGGCCACGTAACCAGTCTCCTCGCGCAGTTCGCGTGCTGCCGCCTGCGACGGGTCAGTCTCGTGCCGGTCGATCAGGCCGCCGGGGATCTCCAGTGAGAAGCTGCGGGTGCCCGCGCGGTACTGGCGCACCAGCACGAGGTGTTCGTCGTGCGTGAGCGCCACGACGTTGACCCAGTCGGGCGTCTTGACGAGGAAGAAGCCGATCTCCACCCCGGTGCGCGGCGAGCGCCGGCGCGACTTCACCACGTCGAAGACGAGGTGTCTCGCGAGGCGCTCCTCGCCCAGTTCCTGCCACTCACGCAGCGTCATGTCGTCGTTGCATCATGGCATGCGCGCGGTGATCTGCAGCCCCTCGCGCCGGATTCCCGGCGCCACGTCCACGGCGATCGCATCCTGGATCGAACTCGTGCCGTCGAGGGGAAACAGGTGCGCGCGGCCGGTGTGCATCGTCTCGAGCACGAAGGTGCCGTCGGGACCCGTCGTCGCAAACACCGGGATGGGCGGCAACCCGCCGCTCAGCACCTTGCGCACGGGGTCGAGGGGGCGAGGTGCGCCCTGCAGCACGATGCGCACCTGCATCGCGCTCGCCGGCGTGCCATCGGGCAACCGAACCGTCCCGCTCAGCAGGCTCGTGAGCCCGTTGGCGCAGCGAACCGCCGGATCCGCGGGCCACAGCTCGAACTCGAGGTAGGGGACGTCCTTGGGCAGCAGTTCGGTGATGCCCACCCAGCCCTCGCCTGCGAGCTGGACCTGCATGTCAGGTCCGGTGCGTCCCTTCACGACGAACTCGCCGCGCGCATCCGTGGTCGTCACAGCCCTGCCGCCGGCAACGTCGAAGAGCGCGACCTCGAGGCCGGCGATCGGCTTCTGGCTGCCCCGTGCGCGCACGATGCCGCGCACCTCGACCGGCGGCAGTGCCTGCAGCATCACCTGCACCTCGGTTGCGCCTGCCGTGACCGGCATGTCCTCCTGCGGGACGTGCCCTGCGTGCACGAAGCGCAAGCGCACCTCGCCGGGCAGGAACGGGCCGATGCGGAAGGCGCCCGTGTCGTCGCTGTAGGTCGCCTCGACGAGTTGCTCGCTGCTGTGCACGCCGACGGCGCGGATGGGATCACCGCTGGTGGCATCCCGCGTCATGCCCTCGATCCAGAGGCCTGGCTGCAGTTGCACGGTCACCTCGCTGGTGCCGGAGTCGCGAAGTTCGAGGGGCAGCACGGCGAGGCGGCCGCCGGGCGCAATGGCCTTCATGGTCCACTTGCCGCCGGCGGCGAACCGCACCGTGCCCTCGTAGGCGATGTCGTGCACGACATTCGAGGCCTGCGGCGGCTGCAGCAGCATTCCGCGCACCAGCGGGAGCGAGGCCAGCACCTGGTGATCCTTCCACGCCTCGCGCGCCTCCGCCGGCGCAGACGCGAGCGAGGGCGGCTCGGCGAGGAGTGGTTCTTCGGATGGCGTGAAGGACACGCGCACGCCGCCTGCAAGCCGCTCCTCGGCACGCAGGAAGCGGAACTTCACGCGGAAGGACCATGCGTCGGGCTCGAGCCGCACGAACTGCGGTGCGGCATCCACGGCACGCGGGATGGCCTGGCAGGAGCGCAGCAGGTAGCCGTCGGCCATGATGGCAAACTGCTCGGCGCGCGTGAGCGTGGCATGGAGCCCACCCTTGGCGTCGGTGATGCCGATGAACTCGCCGGTGCGCAGCCGCAGCACGCTCGCACCCGCGACGGGTTGCAGCGTCACGCGGTCGACGACGGTGAGGATGCTGCTCGTGCCAGCAGGCACCTCCCTGCGCTCGGGGTCCTGCGCCGCAGGCTGCTGTGCGAGCGCGCCCTGTGCCGGATCGACGGGCGGCGTCGGTTCGGGCACGGCGACGGACGGCGGGACGACGGGGACGATGCCCACGTCGTCTTCATCCGGGACGGACAACAGCCAAAGCACGGCCGCAGCCGCAGCCGCCAGCAGCAGGAATCCGAGCAGGTGGCGGCTCTTCGGCTGCAAGGCAATCAGTTGGCGGAGGGCTTGGTGAGTGCGACGCCCGATGCCATGAAGCGGATCTGCTTCTGGGGCGTGGTGATCTTGGCGGCTTCCTCGGGCTTGCCGGCGTCCTCGAGGTAGTGGCGCGCGGTCTCGACGCTGATCTCGACGACCGACAGCTCGCCCTCCATCACGGCCTCGCGGCCGGCGCCGTCGAGGGGCATGAAGAACGCGTAGTCGAGGAACTTCACGAAGACCTGGCCCTGTTCCTGCTCGCTGCCCACGCGCATCCAGCAGCCCTTGGTCTGGCAGATCTCGCGCACGGTGCCGGTGACGCGGATCTTCTTGCCGGCGAAGGACGCCGGGCTGGCCAGCACGTCGGCAACGGCAAGCGTCTCGCCCTGGTACGCGCCGCCGCCGAACTGGTCGTACTTGGTGCTGTCGAGCAGCAGGGCCGGGGTGCCGGGGTTCTCGGGGGCGCACATCTCGGCCGTTGAGCCGGTGGCGCATGCAGGGAGGACGAACAACAACGACGTGAAGAGGATGCTGCGCATGATGGCGAGGATCATAGCCCGCAGGGCAAGGCCGCGGGAGAACGGGCCGACGATGGAACGGGCTTGGTCCCCTGCGCGCCACGGCTAAGGTGCCCGCCATGCCAGGAAGTGCCGCAGGAGGCGCCCATCCCATCGCCCGCGCCTGCGGCATCGTCGCATTGTGTGCCATCGGCTGGTTTGCCTGGATCACCCTCCAGCGGATCGACTACCCGTACGAGCTGGAGTGGATGGAGGGCGCGATGGTCGACCACGCGCAGCGGGTGCGGGAGGGGCTGCCGATCTACTGCCTGCCCACCCTGGAGCACGTTTCGTTCCTCTACACGCCGCTGCTGTTCCAGCTCGGCGCACTGTGCATGGGCCTCACGGGCGAGGGGCCGGCGGCACTGCGGCTCGTGAGCGCCGCGAGCGCGCTCGCCACCATGGCGCTCTTGTACCTGTGGGTGCGTCGCGAGACGAACCAACCGCTCCACGGACTCCTCGCCGCGGGCCTCTTCGCCGCGGGCTACGGCTACCTGCGCAGCTGGTACGACCTCGCGCGCAACGACAGCCTGCTGGTGTTCTTCCTCCTGCTCACCGCGTTCCTCGTGCGCATCGGCTCGATGCGCTCCCTGCTCGTCGCGGGCGCGACCGCCGCGTTCGCGCTGCTCGCCAAGCAGACGGCGGTGATGTGGCTGCCTGCACTCTGCACGGGTGCGTTGCTGCTCGACCGGCGGCGCGGGCTCGTGTTCGCCGCGAGTGCCGCCGCTTGCATCGGCGCCACGCTGCTGGTGGCACACGTGGTCACGGGCGGCTGGTTCACCTTCTTCGTGTTCGAGATGCCGCGCGGGCACGGCACGCAGGACGAGTACTGGGTGCGGTTCTGGACCGACGACCTGCTGGTGCTGCTGCCCATGCTCGCCGGCGCGCTGGCGCTGTGCGCCGGGCTCTGGCGCGAAGGGAAGCGCGGTGAGGCGCTGTTCTTCGCAGCGCTCGGCGGCGGCGGGCTGCTGACTTCTTTCCTGTCCCGCCTGCACGCAGGCGGCTACGACAACGTGCTCATCTTCGCGCTGCTGGGCGGGGTGCTGCTGCTTGCACAGCTGCCGCGCCTCGGCAGCCGCGCACGCACGGCAGGCGCCGTGCTGGTGGCCCTGCAGTTCGCGCTGCTGCTGGTGGACGTGCGCGCCTTGTGGCAGCCCGAGCGCCCGCTGCTGCCGGCCGCGTCGTCGCAGCTGCTGCCGCGCCCGTCGCACCGCGAGGCCACCGAACAGCTGGTGGCATGGCTGCGCAGCCAGCCGGGCGAGGTGCTGGTGCCGTTCCACGGCCACCTGCCGCGGCTCGCGGGCAAGCGCCCTTCTGCCCACGGCCAGGCGCTGGCCGACATCATGCAGCGCCTCGCCAAGGACCTGGAGTCGGGCAGGAGCTCGACGCACGGCGCCATGGCGCTGGAGTCGATGATGGCATCCTGTGACCGCACCTTCGGTCCGGGCGGCGTCGATGCCGTGCTGCTGGAACTGCCGCACGGCCCCGTGTTCGAGGCGTTCTTCGCCCGGTGGCTCACGGCCTTCGAGCGCGCAGACGTGTTGCCGATCGCCGAGCCGCAGGCGCTGCAGCCTGCCGTCGGCATGGTCACCCATTCGCCCTACGTGCTGGTGCGCAAGAAGGGCTGAGCCGGCACCTCACGGTCTGCCGATCCGGATCGGGCCGCGCGCCGTGCTGGGATCGACGCGCACGCCCTTCTGCAGGATCACGCAGGCGCCCGCGGACTGGAGCCTGCGCGCCGCCATGCGGGTGCGCTCCATGAGCGGCTCCCAGTCGGTGGCCACCTTGCGCGCCGCCTGCGAGGGGCAGATGGTCGAACCCGCTGCGAGCTTGTCGAGGAGTTCGAGGATCGCCGCAGCCAGTGCATGGTCGGTGTCGTCGAGCTTCGCGCCGCGGCAGCCGTCGGAGCAGTAGCGGACCTGCTCCCACGAACGTGCCCACTTCTTGCGCCACTCGATGGTGCGTCCGCAGCGCAAGCACGTCTTCGTGTCGCCGGGTCCGCCTGCCTGGTTGCCTTTGCTGCTCTTGTTGGTGCCCATGGTTCCTCCAAGAAGCCGTGGAACGGGCATCGCAGGATCGCGCATCCCGGTTGCGCGGATCCGCGAACGCCCGGCGTGTCCGCCTTCGTCGACCAGCTCCGCGCCCTGCAGCCCAAGGGCACGTCCCCCCGCCGGTGGGTGCTCGTGCCCTACGACCAGCTGCACGACGGCATCGGCGTACTGGCCCGGGAGCCGGCCCGGGAGCTCGGCATCGTGCTGGTCGAGAGCCGCTGGAAGGCCCGGCAGCGCCCCTACCACCGGCACAAGCTCGCCCTCGTGCTCACCAACCTGCGGCACTTCGCCCTGGAGCAGGCGAAGCGCGGCGTGGCCGTGCGGCACGTGACCGGCGACAAGCCGTGGCACGAGCTGCTGGCCCCGGTGGCGCGCGAACTGGGCCCCTTGCGGGTGATGCGCCCTGCCGAGCGCGAGCTGCGCGAGGACCTGGCGCCGCTCGTGCGCAAGGGAGCGATCGTCGAGGTCCCCCACGACGGCTGGCTCACCGAACCAGCGGACTTCGCCGCGCTCGACGGACCGCCGTGGCGCATGGATGCCTTCTACCGTGGCGTCCGCAAGCGCACGGGCATCCTGATGGAGGGCGGCAAGCCCGTTGGCGGGCGCTTCAGCTTCGACGGCGAGAACCGCGAGCCTTGGCACGGCAAGCCCGAGGCTCCCGAGGAACCGACTTTTGCGCGCGACGCGGTCACCGACGAGGTGATCGAACTCGTGGAGCGCGAGTTCGCCTCGCACCCGGGCGAGGTGCGCAAGGACCACCTGCCCGCCACCGCCGCGCACGCGCGCAAGCTGTGGGACTGGGCCAAGCGCGAGTGCCTCGCCCACTTCGGCCCCTACGAGGACGCGATGAGCACGCAGTCCACGGGCCTGTTCCACACGCGCATCAGCCCGCTGCTCAACCTGCACCGCCTGCTGCCGCGCGACATCGTCGCCGACGCGCTCGAACTCGACATCCCGCTCGCGTCGAAGGAGGGCTTCGTGCGGCAGGTGCTGGGCTGGCGCGAGTTCGTACGCCACGTGCACGAGGCCACCGACGGCTTCCGCAGGCTGCCGGCGGGACTCGGCATCCCCGAGGCGCGGCACGACCTGCCGCAGGCGTACTGGGGCAAGGCGAGCGGGTTGCACTGTCTCGATGCGGTGGTGGCGGACGTGTGGCGCGAGGCCTACAGCCACCACATCACGCGCCTCATGGTGCTGGGCAACATCGCCACGCTGCTGGCGGTGGAACCGCGGCAGGTGTCCGACTGGTTCTGGGCCGCGTATGCCGACGCCTACGACTGGGTGGTCGAGCCCAACGTGATCGCCATGGCGACCCATGGCGCAGGCACGCTCATGACCACCAAGCCCTACGTGTCAGGCGCGGGCTACATCCACCGCATGAGCGACTACTGCAAGGGCTGCGCCTTCGACCCGAAGCGCGACTGCCCGCTCACGCGGCTGTACTGGCGCTTCCTGCACCACAACCGTGCGTGCTTCGCGGGCAACCAGCGCATGGCGATCCCCCTGCAGGCGTGCGCCAAGCGGTCGCCGCAGGATCGCGAACGCGACGAGCGCACGTTCGAGGCGCTGCACGCAGCACTGGCGGCAGGCACGCCGTTCACGCCAGCCGACCTGCCGGTTGCAGATGCAGCCGCTCCCGACGCGAAGGCCGTCAGGAAGCCGGGACGAGCATCCAGGCGGCGATGACGCCGCGCGCGGTCCAGCCGAGCGTGCGCAGCCAGTTGGTGGCGCACAGCTTGCGCATGGCCGCCTCGTCGCGACGCACCTCGAGGGTGCCGTGGCAGGGCACCTGCAGGAAGATCGTGCTCAGCCACACGAACGCCAGCAGTGCGGCGCCGGTCCATGCAAGCGCCTGCAAGCGCTCGGGCGCCTGGAACACGAGCAGCAGGGTGCACAGGAACTCGACGGCCATGGGCGGCAGCACCACCCTGGTGGTGCGCGGCAGGTTGGCCTGCTGCCACGCGGTGAAGCCCTGCGCCGGCACGAACGCGAACAGCGGGTAGTGCACCACCTGCACGAACCAGATCAGCCCCACCATCGTCCAGGTGGCGGCCGCGTGGACCAGCAGCAGGATGGTGGGCTCCACGGGCTCAGCCGAGCGCCTTGAGCGCTTCCTGGACCAGCCGTCCGTCGGCCACGCCCTTGTACCGGGCCATCCACTCCTTCATGAAGCGGCCGGTGTCCTTGCCGCCCGCGTAGCCGATCTCGGCGGCGAGCGCGCGCACCTTCTCCGTCACCTCTGCCGCGCCGAGTTGCCTGGGCAGGTAGGACTGGATCACCTCGATCTCGGCCTGCTCGCGTGCGGCGATCTCGCCACGTCCGGCAGCCGTGGCCTGCGCCACCGAGTCCTGCCGCGTCTTCACGGCCTTCTGCAGGACGGCGACCTCCTCGTCCTCCTTGAGGGCGTCGACCTGCGCGTCGATGGCCTTGCGCTTGAACTCACTGATGAGCATGCGCAGCACCTCGAGACGCGGCTTGTCGCCCGCCTTCATGGCGGCCTTCATGTCCGCGCTCACGCGATCCTGGTAGGTGCCCATCTCAGCTGCCTCCCGTGGGCGCAGCAGGGGCTGCGACGGCTGCGTCCGGAACCGCAGGTTCCTCGCTGGGGATGAGCGCGACCGACACGAGCAGGTCGCCGTCGTTGAGGCCGATGCAGCGCACGCCCTGCGTGGCGCGGCCGATCACGCTGATGTCGCCTGCGCGGGTGCGGACGATCTGGCCGTCCTTGGTGATCATCATCACCTCGTCGTTGTCGGTGACGGCAAGCAGGTTGACGACCTTGCCGTTGCGCTCGCTGGTGCGGATGTCGATGAGGCCCTGGCCGCCGCGGCCCTGGATGCGGTACTCCTCGACGGCGGTGCGCTTGCCGTAGCCGCGCTCGCAGATGGTGAGCAGCGTCTCGTTGCCGCTGCAGACCACCATGTCGCACACTTCGTCGCCCTCGGACAGCTTGATGCCCCAGACGCCGAAGGTGCCGCGACCGGTCGGACGGACCTCGGCCTCCTCGAAACGGATGGCCATGCCCTCGCGCGTGCCGAGCACGATCGTCTGGCCGGTGCGGACCAGGTTGACGCCCACGAGGCGGTCACCCTCCTCCAGGCCGCAGGCGATGATGCCGCCCGAGCGCGGCCGGCTGTACTGCTCCAGCGGCGTCTTCTTGATGAGGCCCTTCTGGGTGGCGGTCACGAGGTAACGGTCGTCGAAGGCCTCGACGCGCAGGATGGCGGTGATCTTCTCGCCTTCCTCCGTCGCAACGACGTTGGCGAGCGCGCGGCCCTTGGCGGTGCGGCCGAGGCTCGGCAGCTCGTAGACCTTCTTCCAGTGCACGCGGCCCTTGTCCGTGAAGAACAGCAGGTAGTCGTGCGTCGAGGCGACGAACAGGCTCCAGAGGACGTCGCCTTCCTTGGTCTCGGCGCCGCTCACGCCCTTGCCGCCGCGACCCTGCGTCCGGTACTGGTCGAGCGCGGTGCGCTTGATGTAGCCCTCGCGCGTGCAGGTCACGACCATCATCTCCTCGGGGATGAGGTCCTCTGCGACGAAGCCGTTGACCTCCTCGTCGCTGATCGTGGTGCGGCGCGTGTCGCCGTACTGGGTGACCATCTCGTCGAGGTCCTGCTTGACCAGGCTGACGAGCAGCTCGCGTTCGTTGAGGATCCGCTTGTAGTACGCGATCTTCTCGGTGACCTCCTTGTGCTCCGCCTCCAGCTTCTCGATCTCGAGGCCGGTGAGGCGTGCGAGGCGCATGTCGAGGATCGAACGCGCCTGGATCTCCGACAGGCCGAAGCGCGCCATGAGCGCGTTGCGCGCCACGTCGACGTTGGCCGACTTCTTGATGATCTCGACGATCTCGTCGATGTTCTGCACCGCGAGGCGCAACCCCTCGAGGATGTGGAGGCGCTCTTCCGCCTTGCGCAGCAGGAAGCGCGTGCGGCGGCGGATCACGTCGAAGCGGTGGTCGCGGTAGCACTCCAGCAGCTGCTTGAAGCCCAGCGTGCGGGGGCGGCCCTCGACGATCGCGAGGTTGATGATCGAGAAGGTGCTCTGCAGCGGCGACAGCTTGAAGAGCTGGTTGACCGTGATGGTCTCGTCCTCGACGCCGCGCTTGAGCTCGATCACGAGGCGCAGGCCCACGCGGTCGTTGGACTCGTCGTTGGCGTCGGCCACCGTGTCGATCACGCCGTCGCGCACGAGCTGCGTGAGGCGCTCGAGGATCGTGTTGGTCTTCACCTGGAAGGGGACTTCCGTGAAGACGATCTGCTTGCGGCCGCGCTTCTCCTCGACGTGGTACTTGGCGCGCACCGAGACGTTGCCGCGGCCCGAGGCGTAGGCGTTGCGGATGCCGCTGCGCCCCATGATGGTGCCGCCGGTCGGGAAGTCCGGACCGGGCACGAGCTCGAGCAGTTCGTCGAGCGTCACCTCGGGGTCGTCGAGCAGCCTGTGGATCGCCTTCGCCACCTCGCGCAGGTTGTGCGGCGGCAGGCTCGCAGCCATGCCGACGGCGATGCCGGTCGAACCGTTGCAGACGAGGTTGGGGAAGCGGCCCGGGAGCACGACGGGCTGCAGGCGCGAGCCGTCGTAGTTGGGGACCATGTCGACCGTTTCCTTGTCGAGGTCCTCCAGCATGTGCACGGCCGGCATCGCGAGGCGCGCTTCCGTGTAGCGCATGGCCGCCGGCGGGCTGCTGTCGATGGCGCCGAAGTTGCCCTGCGGGTCGACGTGCGGGTAGCGCGTCGTGAAGGTCTGCGCCATGCCGACGAGGGTGGGGTACACCACGGACTCGCCGTGCGGGTGGTAGTTGCCCGACGTGTCGCCGCAGATCTTCGCGCACTTCCTGTGCTTGCTGCGGGGCCCGAGGTTGAGGTCGTTCATCGCCACCAGCACGCGGCGCTGGCTCGGCTTGAGGCCGTCGCGCGCGTCCGGCAGCGCGCGACTCAGGATGACGCTCATCGAGTAGTTGAGGTAGCTCTCGCGCATCTCGCGCTCGAGCAGCAACTGCGTGATCCGGCCGCCTTCGACGGGCGGTTGGGAGTCGGTCATGGGGCCTCGGAAGTCCTCGGGAGCAGGGTCGGAATTCCGGGCCATTCTGGCGGTTCCCGGTGCGGCTGGCAACAAACGCATGGCCCCGAAAGACCCCCGTTTCCGGGGGCTCCTCGGGCACGCGGATCGGGCCGATTCCCGCTGGAAAAACGACCTGCCGCGAGGGTGCTCCCGAAGCTACGATCGGCGCGTCTCCAACCCTCGCCCGAGACCCACACCATGAACCACAAGACCGTCATCATCCTCTGCGTGAGCCGCGAGATCCTCGAAGGTGTCGTCGTCGACCGGAACGCCGCGTTCATGGCGACGCGCGTCTTCGACATGGGCTTCCGCGTGCGCACCGTGCAGGTGGTCGACCGCGTGGAGAGCGAGATGGTGGCTGCGGTCCGCTGGGCCCTCGACCAGAAGCCCGACTTCCTCATCACCACGGGCGGCATGGGCCCCGGCCACGACGACAGCTCGCGCGCATGCGCGGCCAAGGCCGCTGGCATCACGCTCGTCGAGAGCGCCAAGGCGATGGACCAGGTGAAGAACGCATACCGCCGCCTGCACGCACAGGGCTCGGTCGAGGACGCGGAGATCCATCCCGACCGCGCACGCATGGCGCTGGTGCCGCAGGGCGCCCTGACGTACGAGAACCCGATCGGCAGCGCGCCCGTCGTGCAGTTCCAGAGCAACGGCACCACGGTGTTCCTGCTCCCCGGCGTCCCCGCCGAGATGCAGCGCTGCTTCACCCTCTACGTGCTGCCCGCGATGATGGCGCAGGGCCCGAGCACGCTGCGCAAGTCGCGCCACATCGACTACCCCGGCAGCGACGAGTCGGCCATCGCGCGCGTCGTGCAGGACATCGCGCGGCGCCACCGCGAGGTGAAGGTGCAGACCCGCTGCTACGGCCCCGACTCCGGGCCGATCCGGATCACGATGACGGCCGAGCACCACGATCCGCTGCTGCTCGAGGAGATGCTCGACCGCGCCGAGATGGACTTCCGCTCGCGCGTGGGCCTCGAGATGAGCCTCAAGCACAGCCACATGGACCACGAAGCCGGCGACTGACCGGTTGCGCGCAGCAGCCATGGACGCGTTCGCCGATCGGCTGCTGCGCTGGTTCGACCGCGTGAAGCGCGACCTGCCCTGGCGCCGCACCAGCGACCCGTGGGCGATCTGGGTCAGCGAGATCATGCTGCAGCAGACGCGCGTCGAGGTCGTGCGCGCTCCCTTCGAGCGCTTCGTGGCGCGGTTTCCCTCGCCGGCATCCTTCGCCGCGGCTTCCGACGACGAACTCCAGGCCGCATGGCGCGGCCTCGGCTACTACCGCGGGGCACGGGTGCTGGGCGACGGGGCTCGCGCGGTGGTGCGCGACCAGGGGGGCGTGGTGCCGCGCGAACTCGCGGCGCTGGGTGAGCTCCCGGGCGTCGGCGACTACACGCTCGGCGCCGTGGGTTCGATCGCCTTCAGGCACGCAGTGCCTGCCGTGGACGGCAACGTCGAGCGCGTGCTGGCGCGCCACCTGGCGTTGCGCGAGAACGTGAAGTCCAGTTCCGGACGCGCTGCGCTGCGCGATGCAGCCATCGCCCGCCTGCACCCGCAGCGGCCGGGGGACACCAACCAGGCGCTCATGGAACTCGGCGCGACCGTGTGCACGCCCACCAGCCCGCGCTGTGCCGACTGCCCGGTGGCCACCGACTGCGAGGCGCGCAGGCTCGGCATCGCCACCGAGCTGCCCAACAAGCCCGCGCCGCGCGCGGCCGTGGACGTCCGCGCGATGGCGGCGCTGGTGCGCGCGGGCGACCGCGTGCTCGCACACCGCATCGAGGCAGGCGCCGTCAACGCCGGACAGGTCGAGTTGCCCGGGGGCGGACTGCTCGAGACCGTCGACAGCGAGGCCGAGCTCCAGGGCGTCATCGAGCGCCGGTTCGGCGCTGCACTCCGCGTCGGCCGCAAGGTGGCCGAGCTCAAGCACGCGATCACCCACCACCGCATCCGGCTCGCAGTGCACGAGGCACAGGCGCTGGACCAGGGCAGCCTGATCGCGCTGCGCACCGACGATCCGCAGGTGCCGTGGACGACCGCCTCCCGCAAGGCGTTCCGCGCTGCGGGACTGCCGACTGCCTGAAATCAACCGGTGATCGCGTCCCCGCGCGCGGTTATCCTCCCCGCCCTCATTCGCAGAACTGCAGACGAGGTGCATCCATGTCCCTGATGACCGGCAAGAAAGTCGTGATCTTCGGCGTCGCCAACAAGCGCTCCATCGCCTGGGGCATCGCCCAGGCCCTGCTGCGCGAGGGCGCCTCGATCGCGTTCAACTACCAGAACGCCCGCATGGAGAAGTCCGTGCGCGAGCTGGCGGCGGACCTGCCCGGCGACGTGTTCATGGCCCCGTGCGACGTGACCGTCCCGGGCGACATCGAGAAGTTCTACGAGAAGCTCGGCAGCGAGTTCGGCGCGCTCGACGGTCTCGTGCACTCCATCGCCTTCGCCAAGCGCGAGGAGCTGGGCGGCCACTTCGTCGACACCAGCTGGGACGGCTACGCGCTCGCGCAGCAGGTCTCCTCGTGGTCGTTCATCGGCCTCGCGAAGGGCGCGGCCCCGCTGATGGAGGGCCGCAACGGCTCCATGGTGTGCCTCAGCTACTACGGCGCCGAGAAGGTGGTCACGAACTACAACGTGATGGGCGTCGCCAAGGCCGCGCTCGAGGCCTCGACGCGCTACCTGGCCGCCGACCTCGGCCCGCGCGGCGTGCGCGTGAACGCCATCTCGGCCGGTCCCATCAAGACCGTGAGCGCGATGGGCGTCTCGGACTTCAACTCGCTGCTCAACACCATGGCCGAGAAGGCGCCGCTGCGCCGCAACGTCGACCAGGCCGACGTGGGCAACGCCGCGGTGTTCCTGCTCTCGCAGCTGGCGCACGGCGTCACCGGCCAGACGCTGTACGTCGACGCCGGCTACAGCATCATGGGCGCCTGAGCGCCCACCCGGCCACGATCACGACTGCAGGAACGCGGCGATCCGTCGCCGCTCGTCGTCGCTGAGCTTGGTGCGGTCCTCGCCAGCCGCGGCGAGCGCGCGCTGCAGCAGGGCCGCGGCAGCGGCCTTGTCCGTGGGCGCACGCAGGTGCGCGAGGTTGAGGAGCGCGCCGATGTGGCGCGGGTCGCGCACGAGGGCGCGTTCCCAGGCCGCAGCTGCGGCATCGGCCCTGCCTGCCTCGGCCAGCATGTTGCCGGCATCGAACTCGGGCTCGGGATCCGTGGCGCGCGCGGCGGCCGTGTCGGCGGCGGCATCGAGCGCGCTCTGGAGGAAGCCGTCGGCCTGGGTGGATTCGCCCGCCTTGCGGGCCAGGACCGCTGCGCGCGCGTAGGCGCGATGGATGCCGTAGGTGGCCTCGACCTTGGCAGGGTCGAGCCCACTGGCCTCGCGGAAGGCCCAGGCTGCCGTGGTCGCATCGACGGCGACCTGCGCCGTGCGCAGCATGCACAACCCGTAGGTGAAGCAGGCCTCGGCGTCGACGGGCGACTGCACGGCGATGCGCAGCCATTCGCGCGCGGCACGCTCCTCCCCGAGCCGGAAGCGCCACATGCCCGCGGCGCGGAACAAGTCGAGCCACTCCTGGTCGAGTGCCGCGGGCGGCTGTGCCAGCAGGGACTCGGCGGCCTCGGCCGCGGCACTCAGGTGCATCGTCGCCGCGAGGAACACGCCGCGCAGGCGCACCACCACGGGATCCTTCGGCGCGAGCGCCACCGCCCGGAGCGTCTCGCCGTCCGCTTCCTGCTGGAGGTGCAGTTCGGGGGGCTGGGTGCGCCCTGCGCGCGCGAACAGGCAGTTGGCCAGCACGGCGCGCGCGCGCGCACAGGCGGGATCGCGGTCCAGTGCCTGTCGGGCGAGCTCTTCGGCGCCTTCCATGCGGCCCGCGTCGAGGGCCTCGACGGCGCGGTCTGCCGTGATGCGCACGTCCTGCTGGGCCGCGCCCGAGAGGGTCGCGGGCTCCGGCAGGTCCAGCGCCATCGCCGCGGGATCGGGCGAGGCGCCCCTGCACGCCGCGAAGAGCGCTGCCGCGAGGGCCAGGGTGGTGAGGTGGCGCATCGCCACATCATGCTCTGGCCCCGGTGCCGGGCAAGGCTACGCTCACGCCGCCCGATGTCGACCAACCCACTCAAGGCCCGCGCCGCCGAACTCGCCGCCCGCGTCACCGCCCTGCGCGAGGAGTTGGGGCGTCTCGTCATCGGCCAGGAGGTCCTGATCCGCGACCTCGTCCTCGGCGTGCTCGCCGGCGGCCACGTGCTGCTGGAAGGCCTGCCGGGCCTCGGCAAGACGCTGCTGGTGCGGTCGCTGGCCCGCGGCCTCGGTCTCGACTTCTCGCGCGTGCAGTTCACGCCCGACCTGATGCCCTCGGACGTCACGGGCACGCTCGTGGTGGAAGAACGACAGGGCGAGCGCGCCTTCCGCTTCCAGCGCGGACCGCTGTTCGCGAGCCTCGTGCTGGCCGACGAGATCAACCGCGCGACGCCCAAGACCCAGTCGGCGCTGCTCGAGGCGATGCAGGAGGCGAGCGTCACGGTGGCCGGCACCACCCACCGTCTGCCCGAGCCCTTCCACGTCGTCGCCACCCAGAATCCCATCGAGCTCGAGGGCACCTTCCCGCTGCCCGAGGCGCAGCTCGACCGCTTCCTCTTCAAGCTCGAGGTGGCACAGCCTGCCGTCGACGCGATGGTGCGCATCCTCGATGCGACCACGGGGAGTGCGCCCAAGGACGTGCAGCCCCAGCTCGGCCCCGCCGAGGTCTGTGAGCTGCAGGCCATGGT
>JBEATZ010000009.1:0-7402 GCA_041161695.1 Planctomycetota bacterium
CCGCCGCTGGATCGGCGTGTCCACCCACTCCGTGGCGCAGATCACGGCAGCGACCGAGGACGGCGCCAGCTACGTGGGCTTCGGCCCCTGCTTCGCCACGCCCACCAAGGGCTACGCCGAGGGCAAGCCGATCGAGGAGATCGCCGAGGCCGTGCGCGCCTGCCAGCTGCCGCTCTTCGCCATCGGCGGCATCCATGCCGCCAACCTGCCGCAGTTGCTGCGCGCAGGCGTGCGCCGCATCGCCGTGAGCAGCGCGATCCTGCAGGCAGACGACCCGGAGGCTGCAGCGCGCGAGCTGTGCGCCATCCTGCGCGCGCGCCGGATGCCCGTGCAGGCGGCGCCGGCTGCGGCAGAGGCTCCGGCTCAGGCGATGAGCATCGCGTCGCCGAACGAGTAGAAGCGATAGCCCTCGCGGATCGCCTCCGCGTACACGCGCAGGATCTCCTCGCGGCCCACCATCGAGGCCACCAGCATGAGCAGCGTCGACTGCGGCAGGTGGAAGTTGGTGAACAGCACGTCCACCACCTGCGGCCCGTGCCCGGGGTACAGGAAGATCTGCGAGCTGCCGCTGCCCGCGGCCACGCAGCGGCCTGAAGCAGCGCAGGTCTCCAGCGTGCGGCAGGCGGTCGTCCCCACGGCCACGACGCGGCCGCCGCGGGCGCGGGCGGCATCGACGGCCTGCGCGGTCCCCTCGGGCAGCACGTAGTCCTCGCGGTGCATCACGTGCTGTTCGACCGTCTCCGCGCGCACCGGCAGGAAGGTGCCCTCGCCCACGTGCAGCGTCACGAACGACTGCTCGATGCCGCGCGTACGCAACTCCGCCAACAGCGGCTCGGTGAAGTGCAGGCCAGCGGTGGGCGCGGCCACGGCGCCGGGGTTGCGGGCGAAGACCGTCTGGTACCGCGCGCGATCGCGAGCCACGTCCTCGTCCGCCCCGCGCGCGATGTAGGGCGGCAGCGGCGCACGGCCCACGCGCTCGAGCGCTCCGTGCACATCGCCGCCTGCATCGCGCAGCTCGAAGGTCCAGCGGCCGCCGCCAAGGCGCTCGCGGAGGGCGATCACGAGGCGACCGTCCTCCATGGCCAGCTCCATGCCCTCGCGCAGCTTGTTGCCGGGCCGGAAGTAGCCGCTGCCGCGGGCGACGGGCGCCGCGATGCCGTGCGCAGCATCGAGCTGCAGGATCAGGCACTCCACCGCGCCGCCGCCGGGCCGCCTGCCGCGCAGCCGCCACGGGCACACGCGCGTGTCGTTGAACACCATCAGGTCGCCTGCCTGCAGCAGGCCGGGCAGGTCGCGCACGGTGCGGTGCTCGATCGCCCCGGTGGCGCGGCGGTAGACGAGCAGGCGCGCGGCGTCGCGCGGCTCGGCGGGAGCCGTGGCGATCAGGTGCTGGGGCAGTTCGAAGTCGAAGTCGGCGACGCGCACGGGTGCGCATCATGGCACACCATCGCGCCCGCGCCTCGGGCCTTGTGGTGCCGTGCGGCGGGGCCGGCTACCGTGCTGCGATGACAAGTGGCGCAAGGAACCCCGGCAGCGACGCCACCGAGGCACAGCAGCTCGTGCGCGAGGTCGCGCGCGAGTTTCGCCGCCGCATGCAGGGCGAGTACGTGCCGCGCATGGGCCGCTGCATCGAGCTGCTCACCGAACCACAGTGCTGGCTGCCGCCCGAGGGCCAGGGCAACTCCATCGCCAACCTGCTCGCGCACCTCGCGGGCAACATCCGCCAGTGGATCCTCGTGACCTTCGCGGGCGTTCCGGACGAACGCGAGCGCAGCCGTGAGTTCAGCATGCGGCAGGGCCCTGGCGCACCCACGGCACGCGAACTCCACGCCAGCCTCAGCAGCACCATCGATGCCGCCTGTGATGCCGTCGACCGCCTCGATGCGGCACGGCTGCTGGCCACGTACCCCGTGCAGCAGGGCATCTACCGCGAGACCGGCCTCGCCATCGTGCTGCACGTGATGGAGCACTGTTCCGGCCACGCCGGCCAGGTCTATGCACGCGCGCGGCAGCTTGCCAACGCGGACCTGAAGTTCTACGACCTCTGACCCCTTTCGCAGCAACCCCATGAAACACGACTTCCTCGGCAGGCTCGGCATCGGCGCGGACAACAGCGGCGCATTCGACGGCAAGTGGCTCCCCACCAAGGGCGAGAGCCTCTCGGTGCGCTCCCCCATCGACGGCGCGGTGATCGGCACCGTGCGCCTCGCCGACGGCAAGGACCACGAGCGCGCCAGCAAGGCTGCGCACGAGGCGTGGCTGCGCTGGCGCAGCGTGCCCGGTCCGGTGCGCGGCAACTACGTGCGCCGCATGGGCGATGCGTTCCGCGCGCACAAGGAGGACCTCGGCAAGCTCGTGACGCTCGAGGCCGGCAAGATCCTGCAGGAGGGCCTCGGCGAGATCCAGGAGTGCATCGACATCGCCGAGTTCGCCGTCGGCCTCTCGCGCCAGCTGCACGGCCTCACCATCGCCAGTGAGCGCCCGCAGCACCACATGCGCGAGACGTGGCACCCGCTCGGCACCGTGGGGATCATCACTGCCTTCAACTTCCCTGCCGCCGTTTGGGCGTGGAACAGCATGCTCGCGCTCGTGTGCGGCGACAGCTGCCTGTGGAAGCCGTCGCTCAAGACGCCGCTCACCGCCATCGCCATGACGCGCATCTGCGCCGAGGTGCTGGGCAAGGAATGGGCCGCGCTCGTGAGCCTCGTCATCGGCCCGGATGCCACCGTGGGCAGCGCGCTGCTCGACGACCCGCGCATCCCGCTGGTGAGCGCCACCGGTTCGACCCGCATGGGCCGCATCGTCGGCCCGCGCGTGGCCCAGCGCTTCGGCCGCACGCTGCTCGAACTGGGCGGCAACAACGCCATCGTGGTGATGGACGATGCCGACCTCAACCTGGCTGTGCGCGGCATCGTGTTCGGCGCGGTGGGCACCGCCGGCCAGCGCTGCACCACCACACGGCGCCTGCTGGTGCACGAGAAGGTGATCGGCGAACTCGAGAAGAAGCTCGTGGCCGCCTACGCCCAGTGCCGCATCGGCAACCCGCTCGACAAGAAGACCCTCGTGGGCCCGCTCGTCGACGAGGCCTCGGCCAAGGCGTTCGACCATGCGGTGCAGAGCGCCGTCGAGCAGGGCGGCAAGGTGCTGTGCGGCGGCACGCGCGCCAAGGTGCCCGCGGCCCTCAAGGGCGGTGCCTACGTGGTGCCCACCATCATCCGCGCCAAGGCAGGCATGCCCATCGTGAAGGAGGAGACCTTCGCGCCCATCCTCTACACGATGCCCATCAAGGACGTCGACGAGGCCATCGCCATCCAGAACGACGTGCCGCAGGGCCTCAGCTCGTCCATCTTCACGATGAACGTGCGCCATGCCGAGCGCTTCCTGTCGGCGACCGGTTCGGACTGCGGCATCGCCAACGTGAACATCGGCACCAGCGGCGCCGAGATCGGCGGGGCGTTCGGCGGCGAGAAGGAGACCGGCGGCGGCCGCGAGTCCGGTTCGGACAGCTGGAAGGCCTACATGCGGCGCCAGACGAGCACCGTGAACTGGGGCACCAGCCTGCCCCTGGCCCAGGGCATCACGTTCGGCGACAGCTGATCTCTGCCCTGCCGCGCCGGGTCGACTGGACCCGGCCGGCCCGTCCTGCCGATAGGACGGGCATCGTGGCGCGCCTCGCCCCCTTCACCTTCCACGTGCCTGCCAGCACGGCCAATCTCGGGCCGGGCTATGGCGTGCTCGCCGTGGCGCTCGACCTGCCGCTGGAGGTGACCGTCACCCCGCGCACCGACGGCGAAGTGCTGGTCGAGCGCGAGGACGAGGGCTGGCTGGAAGAAGACGATCCGCGCCACGATCCCGTGGTGCGAGGGTTGCGCGCGGGACTCGAGATGCTGCAGACCGCGCCCGGTCGCGGCGTCCACGTGCACGTGCAGGGCGTCGTGCCGCGCGGCACCGGCCTCGGCACCATCTCCGCCGGCTATGCCGCAGGCCTCGCAGCCGCCGTGCGCATCGCGCGCCGGCTCGACGTGCCGGCCGACACCGTGCTCGCGCGCCTCATCACGCTGGGCGGCGATCCCGCCCACGGCGCCGCCAGCCTGTGCGGCGGCTTCGTCTCCACCGTGCCGCTCGGCGGCGCCCAGGACCATCCCCGCCGCCTCAGCATCCTGCGCTGGCCGCTCGATCCGGACTGGCGCTTCCTCGTGCTCATGCCGCAGGCCGACGTGGGCCTTGCGGACACGCGCCGCGTGCTGCCGCCCACCCTGCCCCATGCGGTGACCCCGCGGTCCACCGGCCGCGTGCTGGGCCTGCTGCAGGCGCTGCAGCACGGCGACGAGGAACTGCTGCGCGACTGCCTGCACGACGACGTGCACGTGCCCTACCGCCGCCGCCTCGTCCCCGGCATGGATGCTGCGCTTGCGGCCGGCCTCGCCGCCGGCGCCGCCGGCACCACCATCTGCGGCCACGGCCCCGCGCTGCTCGCCCTCACGACAGACGGTGCGCGCACCGATGCGATCGCCAACGCGATGATCGACGCGTTTGCGGATGCTGGCAGGAAGGCGACGGCACTCGTGCTGCGCGCCGCGCACTACGGCGCGCTGCCCGTGCTGCCGGCGTGAGGGGCACCGGCACTCAGCCGTCCCCCTCCCCGTAGCCGTACTCCTCGCGGTGTTTGGCGATCAACTGCTCCGCCTCCTCGCGCAGAGGGGAGGGCCAGTGGGCGACGCAGGCTGGATCGCCCTCGGTGTGCTCCAGCAGTTCGTCGACCCATTGGTTCGCGAGGACGCACACCAGTTCCTCCATCGCCTCCTGTGGCAGGGGCCCGTCTGCAAGCGACTGCGGCAGTTCGTTGTCACTCCACGACAGGAAGTTCATCTCCCGGCCGAGGCCGTAGGTGATGGTGTCGCCCTTGGCGAGGGTCACTGCGTCGATGCAGATGCTCTCGACGCGCGCCACGACCTGGTCCACGAGGTCCAGCGAGAACTCGTCGGGCACGGCCCAGCTCACGTAGTCGATGCGGTACACACGTGGCGGCGGTTCCGGCAGGTAGTCGTCGTACCACCGCAACTGCGAACCCGGCGTGAGCGCGCGCACGGCCAGCACGCGCGCGTGGAGGCGGGACTCGTTGTCCCAGTCGTAGCCCACGATGGAAGCCGCATCACGTGCCTGGGCAAGCAGCTCAGGGTTTGGCTCCTGCGGCAGGTACCGCAGCGTGTCCCAGTCGATTTCGATACTCATGGTGATGATCTCCTTGGCGTTGCTCGCTCGAGGAACATGGGTCAGCGCAGCAGCACGAGGCGCGCCACGGCATCGGCGCCGGCCCAGACGAGGGCGTGTTGTTCCCACTTCGTGCCGAGGGCACGCGCCTCGTCGAGACCGAGGCCGAAGACGAAGAGACCCGGCTCCTGCGGCTTGCCGTCGTCCCCGGTGCCACCCGCGCTCTCCAGGAACGGGATGCGGCGATGTTCGAGTTCGCTGCGCAGCGCAGCGTGGCGGGCTGCATTGGTGGTGCCATCGAGCGGCTTGCCCTCGGGGTTGCCCGCGGTGACGAAGGTGCAGCTGTCGACGCCCCACCGCACGTACAGCGGTGCGAGTGCACGGCACTCGGTGCCGATGCGCAGCGTCAGCGGCTGCGGACCGCGCAATACGTAGTGGAGCTCGCGCCAAGCATCGATGGCGTCCTCCTCCAATCTCGTGGCCCTGCGGCCCACCACCACCTCACCGGGTACGAAGCGGATCGCGATGCCGTGGTCGTGCGCAGCCGCGTTGGCAGCGTCGATGCTGCAGCGCAGTTCGGCCGCATGGTAGGTGCTGCCCGGATGCTCGCCCTCGACCACCTTCACCTGCAGGATGTCGAGAACCTCGTTGTCCTCCGCGTCGAAGAACCTCAGCGCACCGCCCTGCGCGGTGGATGGCTCGCAGTGGTCCTCCTCGCCGCTGCCCGGTTCTTCGTCGAGCCACGCCTCGACATGGGGCACGACCTCCCGGCGGAACGCCTTCTCGTCGATCGCCCGCAGCCACTGCGGGATGCCGATGTAGGGCTCGGCAGGCAGGTCACAGTCCTCATCGAGTCCAGCGCCGTAGATCCGCTTGAGGCAGAAGATCATGGGTTCGAACGACGCCGCGACAGCCGCCAGCGCGGATGCGGACTTCTCCCAGCCGTCGACCTGCCACTCGTAGTGGTACGCGCGCGAGTTGGGGCGCACCTCGCCGGGCACCTCGATGCGTTCGCCATCGTGCACCTCGAAGACCGTCAGGGCCTCGCGCACGAATCCGGCTGGCGCACCAACTGCCACCTCGGCTGGCGCCGCGGCCTGCTGCGCGAAACGGACCGCAGCCGCGGCCACGCATGCGCGCACCCGACGCGCCACGGGATGGTCGTGGGAGGCAACCGGGCCGCTCGCATCGCGGCAGGCGCGCCGATTGACCTCCACCATCACCGCAGCAACGCGCGGATCGCGCTGGTGGAACGGCTTCGGCACGAGCGCGCCTGCATAGGGCCAGTTGCGTGCCACCTCGAAGCCCGCAGCCGTGAATGCCTGCTCGAAGGAACCGGCCAGCACCTCGCTGGTGTGGAATGCATCGGTGCCGATGCAGATGTCGGGGCGGCGGCGTGAGGTGTCGGCACCGTCCTGCTGTTCGAACGGGATCGGCTGGTCGGGGAAGGAATGGCAGTCGACGACGAGGCACCTGCCGTGCTCCTGCAGCACGGCATCGATGACGGCAGCAAGCCGTTCGTGGTGCGCGGCATGCCTGCGCAGCAGCCTCGCGCGCTGCCGGGAGCCGGGATTGCTTCGCAACCGTGCCCCCGTGGTCGTGCGGGTCTGGATCGCGCCGAACCCGTGCCGCGCAGCGGGCTCCTCGTCGTCCTCGGGGAACCGCTCGACGTCCACCACCAGGCGGCTCGCCGTGGCGCGCACGTGCGGCGCCGAGCACGCGGCGTCGAGGAACAACTCGAGGACGTGATGGTCGGTGAGGACCTCGAGCTCGTTTGCGAGCTGCGGTGCGTCCACGAGCAACTGCTGCCGGACGGCGGCAGGGACGTGGGTCGAGGCGTGCGGCAGGTGGAAGACCACCCACGGGGGAAGGACGGGATCGATCGGGTGCATGAGAGACTCCAGGTGCACCCGGCGCGGCGCGCTGCGCCGCAGGAGCCTTCGTTCGCCGGGCTGGACACCCGCGCGCATCGACTCGGCCCCGCGGCCTCGTCAAACCACCTTGCCGCTCCTCGGCAGGTTGGCCGTCCCGCGCGAGCGCGGGACTGTCCTGATGCATGAACCAGTCTGCCTCACGGATGCAGGCGCGTCAAACGTGCGGGGAATGCCGATGGGACCGGGGGTGGAAGTCGGGATCTGTGGCGGCCCGGAAGCGAGATTTCTCCCGAGAAAGAGACGGAAGTCGCTTCTTC
>JBEATZ010000116.1:0-8704 GCA_041161695.1 Planctomycetota bacterium
AGCGGGGGCAGGTCGACGTGCGGCGCGGCCGTGGCGGACGGCGACAGGGTGCCGAGGAACCCGCTGAAGAAGGGGTTGGTGGGATCGAGCGGCGCCGACAGCAGGAAGCTGTCGCGCAGCGGCAGGATGCCGCCACCAGGCAGCGGCAGCGGCGGGCTGATGCCGTCGCTCAGCGTGAGCAGGTAGGGCATGCCGGCCTCCCCGGGCACGTTCACGGCGAGTTGCAGCCGGGTGCCGATGGGCGCGTAGGTGGGCGCCGTGAGCTGCATGGGGGCCAGCAGGAAGGAGACGATGCGCTGCAGGAGTTGTGCGCGGATCGCAGGCGAGGTGATGGTCTCGATCGGGAAGCCGAGCACGACGGTTCGCGCGTTGCCGCTGGTGCGCTGGATGCCCGCGACGAGCCCGTTGCCGTAGCGCAGGCACACCTGCCCCGCGGCATCCGCCGCGGCCAGCACGTCGGGGTAGTCCACGTCGTAGGTGCCCGAAGTCCCGTTGTCGAAGGCGCCGGCAGGAACGTCGGCACTCACGGTTGCCGCAATGCCTGCCTGGAGTTGGTGGGTGGCTGCGTCGTCCGAGACGTACCGCACGCCGAGGACGTTCTGCAGGAAGGCCCGGTCCGCGGTCGATCCCTGCGCGTCGAGGTCCCAGGCCAGTTCCGCGCCGCTCACCAGCATGCGCCCGCCGGCCGACAGGTAGGCCTGCACGAGCAGTTGCTCGGTGGCGTCGAAGGTCTCGTGGACCGTGCTCTCCTCGCCGAGCGACCAGGCCACGGCCCGGTAGCCCGGGAGCTGCACGCGGCCGCTGCGCACGGCCTCGTTGCTGGCGGCATCGAAGCCAGTCGACACGTACGCGTCACGCCGCAGCGACTCGCCCAGGAGCCGCAGGTGGTCGCGGGTGTTGTCGAGGTGCTGCACCTGGCGGTCGAAACGGTCGAACCCGTTCACGAGCAGCAGTTGCGCCGTGCGCGTGTGGTCGGTGCCCGCGGTCAGCACCTCGGTGGGGAAGCTGCGTCCCGACGCGTTCCAGGCGCGCACACGGAACGACCGCACCGTCAGCATCGGCAGCGGACCCGTCGACCAGCTGGTTGCGGTCACCTGCGCCGCCTCGACAAAGCCCTTGCCGTCCTCCGACTGCTCGATGGTGTAGTGGGTGGCGCCGGCAACCGCATCCCATGCCACGCGCAGGCCGCGGCTGCCGTCCTGCACGACGCGCAGCGCCACGGGCGGCTCGGGCGGGTTGGCGGCCGCCGCGTTGAAGTGGCGCATCACGCCGCGCGCCATCGCGCGCCCGGCGATGTACCGGAAGCGCGGATCGTGGAGGGCGCGCATGTCCACCGAACCCACGGTGTCGTGGAACGCGAGCTCGACGAGGCAGCCGGGCATCGTCGAGAGCAGCCGCAACTCGCCGAAGTTCGCGGTCTTCAGGCCGCGGTCGGTCCACGTGGACAGGTACTCGGCGCGGATGTCGCCGATCAGCTGCGACTGCACGCGCTGCTGCAGGCTCGCCGAACCGGTCGTGGGTGCGGTGTCGTGGATGAACGTCTCGGTGCCCGCGCCGCCGCCGGCATTGGTGTGCAGCGACAGGAAGGCATCGGCCGTACGCCACTCGGCAAAGCGGGGCCGGCAACCCACGTCGTCGTCGGCATCGGTCCCGGTCGTGATCGAGTCGTACACCGTTGCCGGCGCGCCGCTCAGCTGCGCCCAGTAGCGCGCGGCCTCCTGCCACTTCGGTCGCTGGCTCGCAGCCGTGCCGCGCACGATCGAGCCGGTGCCGCCGCCGAGGCGCGCTGCGTCGGCGATCACCACGGCGCCCGCGGTGGAGCTCTGGTTGTCGAGCACGAGCCGCGCAGGCGTCGCAGGGGAGAACCAGAAGTCCCCGAGGTGGACCCAGGTGAGGTTGTCGCGCCGCTGGTCGACGTTCACCACCGTTGCGCCGCCGGCATGGTGCACCGTGTAGCGCGCGTCCGGCGCACGGTTGGTGCCGGCCCGGAACCACACGTACACCGGGTGTTGGCCAGCGGCTGCGACAGGGAAGGTCCACGTGGCCGTGGCGCTCGCGCTCGTGGCAGCACCGGCGAAGCGGTAGGTGAGGTTCTGGTAGCCCGAGGAGGCGGACAGGGACCAGCCGCCGGTCTCGGCATAGCGCGGCGCGCCCTGGTCGTTGTCGACGACGAGTTCGGTGGGGGCCTGCCCGCGTTCGCGGCACACGATCACCCGTGCACCCAGGTTCTCGAGCGCGGGCACCAGGTGGTGCATCGCGATCTCGTTGGTGTGGAAGTCCTCGGTGAGCCCGTCGATGGTCCCGCGCTGCGTGGTCCAGCCGAGCGTGGGGTGGAAGTACCAGCCGTGGCCCGGGGAGACGACGATCGTCCTGCCCGTGAGCGCACCCTGCACGAACGGGCCGTCGAGTTCCGGCTGCGCAGGCGCCGGGGCGGGCACGGGCGCAGGGTCGAGCGCCTCGGTCAGGTCCACCTCCGAGCCGTCGGCGCGCAGGATCCGCAGGTGGACCGTACGGACCTCCGAAAAGGTCATCGCAGCCTTGGTCAACTGCTCGATGCCGTCCTCGACTGCTCCC
This sequence comes from Planctomycetota bacterium, assembly GCA_041161695.1. Taxonomy (GTDB): domain Bacteria; phylum Planctomycetota; class UBA1135; order UBA1135; family UBA2386; genus JBEATZ01. The sequence continues at coordinate 2,575 of JBEATZ010000116.1, forward strand.
TGCAGGAACGCCTCGTCGAGCACCACGGTGACCACCGGCAACTGCACCCGGCAGGCGACGAGGCGGGTACCCGGTGCGATCGCCGTCCGGAAGCCTGCCGCCCGCTGTGCGGCATCGGGGCCGCGCACCGTGGCCTCGATGGCATCGGCCACCGTGGCGCAGGGGGTGCCGAGCACCGCCAGGTTCCCGTCGCGCCATGCCAGCGGAGCCTGGGTCCGGACGCCACTGCACAAGGCGGTCGCCGCCAGTGCCAGCAAGCCGAGGTGGTGGTGCCAGTGCATACGCTCGGGAATCCTAGCTTCGCAGCCGGGCGCGGGCAGGGGCTCCGCGCGATGGGACTCGTAACACCCGCGTCCTGCCACCGGTACCGCTCGGCTGCGCGGCGATGGTTGCCTATGCTCTGCGCACCCTGTCGCCTTCCCCTTGCGACCGGGCCTGCGGAGCCATCCCACCATGCTGCACCCCCGTACGCTCATCGTCTGCACCCTGTTCGCCGGTTCGCTTGCCGCCCAGGCGGCCAACGACATCGGTTTCACCCGCGGCTGGACCACCAGCTTCACGGACCGCATCGGTGCCAACAGCATCGTCGCCGACGTGCTCAACCACTTCGACAACCGCGACTACCTCGACTGGATGCTCGATCCTGCGGATGCGACGGGCAACACCTTCCGGTTCAACGCGATCCGCTTCGTGTTGCAGGACCAGGTCGGCAACACGCCGGAGACCTACAACGTCGTCGCCTACAACGAGGACCCGACGACCCCCGACTTCCCGGATGCCACGGCACCCTGGGTCCGCACCGGCAACCTCAACATGCCTGCGTCCACGGCCACGACGCCCGTCGCGTGGATCATCACCGTCACCCTGCCGGCGACCGCACCTTCTGCCCCCAAGGGCGACAAGTGGATCGGCCTGCAGCTGAACCAGCCGACCACGGGCACGTGGCCCACCGACGGTGCATCGATCCACACGGCCTTCGACCGCGCACCGGGTTCTGGCGGCACGAACACCACCGACCAGGCCGGCCTCGGTGCCGCGCAGATCAACCTCGGCACCTACGCCTGCCACATCCCGATCATCACGGGACTGCCGCAGGGCCCTGCCATCTACCCGACGCCGACGATCGGCAACCGCCGCCAGATCCGCATGGAGGTCATCGCCAACGTCACCGGCGGCGTGTGCGTCACGCAGACCAACCAGTCGAACTACGTGAGTTCGAACCCGGGCGCGCCCAACTCGACGCCCCTCGGCGGCACCACGAACTTCTTCTCCGGCCTGCACCCTGACATCTACGACGGCAACCTGTCGTCGCCGCCCCGCGCCGACGACATCGGCTTCCTCGTGAGCGAGGTCAACATCCCCAACGCGCCGGTGTTCGTGATCCTCGCGCTGGGCCCGAGCCCCGTGGGCTCGATCCCGCTCGCCAACCTGACGCCTGCGGTGGCCAACCCGAACACGCGCGGCAACGTGTGCGTCGACTTCGCCTTCGGTGTCACGTTCTTCGGCGTGAGCAACGCCCAGGGTCTCTACCAGCACATGCTGACCCTGAACCCGACGATCCGCACCCTGATCCAGGGCCTGTCGCTCCCGGGCCAGCCCTACGACATCTGGTACCAGGGCTTCGTGCTCAACCCGAACTCCACGGGCGGCGCCTACGAAGTGCGCGCCACGGGATGCGGCAAGCAGCACCTGTGAGTCCGGGCGGCGTCGCGCCGATCGTGGTCGTGCTCGCCCTCGCGGGGGCGTGCGGTCTCGCGTGGTCCCTCGGCGTGTTCGGCGCGGCCGCGGATGCGCCCGTGGCTGCGCGCGTCGACGGTCAGTTGGAGGTTCCTTCCGCCCAGCCCCCCGCGGTGGCGGCCGCGGCCACGCCTGCGCAGCCCGAGGTCACTCCACCTGCGGCGCCGGCGCAGATGCAGTTCCCTGACGGCTCCAGCGCACCGGCGCTCAACGGCGTCACGGAGTCGGTGAAGCTGGTCTGGAACGACCGGCCGTTCGCGAAGGTGAAGGAGAAGATCGTCGACCGCGGCTGGGAGTGGTACGTGCACGAGGACGGCAGCCACTCGACCGTCAAGATGGTCGACCTCAACGGCGTGCCCGCGCCCATTGGCATCGTGGCCTCGCCCACGGAGGCGTTGCCCACGACCGTCGAGATCGAACAGCGCGTGCAGCACCAACTGGGTGGCCAGCAGGGCGCGCGCGAGTAGGGCGTCGGCGATCAGTCGTACAGCAGGCTCGGCGCCGCAGTGCGCCACCAGTCCGCGGGCGCGTCGGCAAGCGCGCCGAGTCGGTCCCAGGAGCCCTTTGCGTCGACCCACGTGCGTGCCTCGCTGCCGCCCGTGAGGATGTCGATGGGCATCTTGTCGGCCTCGTACTCGTAGGGCGGCTGCAGCCACGCGAACTGCGCAGGCCACAGCTCGCGCAGGGCCCGGAACATCGCGAGCGTGAGGCGCAGCGAACGGAAGGCCCCGGGATCGGTCACGTGCACGAACAACCCGCCGCACTGGGTGCGCACGTGCTTCTGGAAGGTTGGTTCGAAGGCGACGGGACGCAGCACGCAGCCGGTCGTGGCCCCGGCCGGCAGCGCCTCCAGCAGGCGCCATGGATCGAGCCACGGCGCCCCGAACTGTTCGAACGGGGTGGTGGTGCCGCGCCCCTCGCTGAGTTGCGTGCCCTCGACCAGCACCTGGCCCGGGTACACGAGTGCGCCCTCGAACCGCGGCAGGTTGGGGGACGGCGGCACCCAGGCGCGTCCCGTCTGCGGCCACAGCATCGCGCGGTCCCACCCGGTCATCGGCAGCACGTGCAGGTCCACCTCGATCGCATGCGTGCGCTGCAGGTGGCGTGCGAGTTCGGCCATGGTGAGGCCGTGCCGCATGGGGATCGAGGCGAGGCCGACGAAGCTGCGGAACTGCGGGTCGAGCAGCGGCCCCTCGGCGACGTGGCCGCCCAGCGGGTTGGGGCGGTCGAGCACCAGCACGGGGATGCGCGCCTCGGCGCAGGCCTCCATGCAGTGCAGCAGCGTCCACACGTAGGTGTAGACACGCGTGCCCACGTCCTGCAGGTCGACGACCAGCAGGTCGAGTCCCGCGAGCATCCGCTGCGTGGGCTTGCGCGTCTCGGAGTAGAGGCTGAACACCGGGATGCCGAGGCGCGGGTGCACGGCATGGCCGGTCTCGATCATGTTGTCCTGCTGCGTGGACCACAGCCCGTGCTGGGGGCCGAACAGCGCTGCGAGGCGCGGTCCCAGCAACCCGTGCAGGGCGTCGGCAGCGTGGCGGAACGAGGCATCGACCGAGGCCTGGTTGCAGACGAGGCCGATGCTGCGCGCATCGCGCAGCACGGTTGGCGGTTCGACGACGGCGCGGTCGATGCCGAAGCGCGTGGTCATTCGTACACCAGGAAGGGCTTGCGGCGCATGCGGAACACGTCGAGCTCCTGCTTCCAGCCCCGCTCGATGGTGCGCGCGTCCTTGCCGGCGAGGAACGCATCGAGTGCCGCCTGGTCGCGCAGCAGCCAGTCGAGCTTGTCGTGCTTCCAGTCGGAGCCGAACAGGTCGCGCAACGCGCAGGCGAGCGCGATGCCGGTGATCACGGGTTCGAACGTTTGCCAGTCGGTCACGGCGATCTGCACGCCGCCGCACTCCTTCTTCTCGTGCTTCGAGGAGGACGGCGTGAAGCGCACGGGCACGAAGGTCACGCCGGGCAGCTCCGCAGCGCGCAGCGCTGCCGCCAGAGCGATGCCGTCGATCCACGGTGCGCCCACGACCTCGAAGGGCGTGTCGGTGCCGCGACCGACGGACACGTTGGTGCCCTCGATCACGCCGATGCCCGGGTACAGGAGCGCCTGGGTGAGGTTGCGCATGTTGGGTGACGGGTTGACCCACGGCAGCCCCGTGCGGTCGAAGGTCATCGACCGCGTCCAGCCGCGGCACGGCACCAGCTTCGCATCGACCTTGATGCCCTTTTCGCCGACCAGCATGCGCATGAGTTCGCCAGCGGTCATGCCGTGGCGCAGCGGGATCGTGTGGTGGCCCACGAAGGACTCCTTGCCGGGATCCAGCACGGGACCTGCCATGTGCACGCCGTCGATGGGGTTGGGCCGGTCCAGGACCACGAACTGCAGCCCGTGTTCGGCCGCCGCCTCGAGGGCAAGGCCCATGGTCGACACGTAGGTGTAGAAGCGGCAGCCGATGTCCTGGATGTCGAACACGAGCGTGTCGAGTCCTTCCAGCATCGGCTTGGTGGGCTTGCGCGTCTCGCCGTAGAGCGACCAGACCTTCAGGCCCGTGGCCTCGTCGGTGCCGTGCGCGATGCCCTCGCGGTCGAGCGCTCCCTGCAGGCCGTGCTCGGGCGAGAACAGCGCCACGAGCTCGATGCCCTTGGTCGAACGCAGCACGTCGATGGTCCGCTTGCCGTCCCACGTGCGGCCCGTGTGGTTGGTGATGAGGCCGACCTTGCGGCCCTCGAGGATGCCTGCGCCCTCGGCTGCGATCACGTCGATGCCGGTGAGCACGGCGGGGACCGCGCGCTGGGCGTGTGCGGCTGCGGCAAGCAGCGGCAGGCAGAGCAAGGCGAGGAGCGGGGCCCGGTCGGTGCGGTGCATGCCTGCACGATACGCGGTGTCGCGCGTTGCACGTAGCATCCACCCATGCACATCGTCGTCGCCATCGCCCTCGCGCCGGTCCTTGGTGTCACACCATGTCCACAGGCGAGCGAACCACCCACGCAGCCGGTCGTGGTACCGGCCTTCTGCTCGTATGCCGAGCCCGATGCCCGCGCGGTCCGGCGCGAGGGCGACGGCTCGGTGTCCACATGGCAGGGCACGCTCGCGTGGTACGGCTGGTTCGGGCAGGGTGGCGCCCTCGAGGTGCGGCTCGTGGCCGAGGCCCCCGCGGGCCCCTGCACCCTGCAGTTCGCCTGCGGCACGTCTTCGGCAGTGCTCGACCTCGCCCAGCCTGGGCGATCGGTGGCCCTGGCGGTGCCCGCCCGCGGCTACCACGCCATCCGGCTCATGGCGACGGCAGGAACGGTGCCGGTGCTCCGCGCGATCGAACTGCTGGGCGCGGCCGCTGTCGGGTGCCGCTTCAGCGCAGTCGAGCGCCGCAACGCCGCCAGCGTCCACCTCGGCTACCCGGTGCCGAAGCCGCACGCGGACGAGATCGAGTGGTTCCACTGCGAGCTCACGCCGCGCACCGACCCGCTCTGGAGCTACTACATGGCCACGGGCTTCAGCCGCGGCTACTTCGGCATGCAGGTGAACTCGCCCACGGAACGAAGAGTCATCTTCTCGGTGTGGGACAGCGGCAGCGAGGCCGTCGACCGCGGCAAGGTGGCCAAGGACGACCTGGTGCAACTCGTGGCGAAGGGGCCGCGCGTCCGCGCCTCGGGCTTCGGCAACGAGGGCACTGGCGGGCACAGCCACGTGGTGAAACCGTGGCGCGTGGGGGAGACCCATGGCTTCCTGGTGCACGCGCGCGCGGAGGAAACGCACACCACCTACACGGGCTGGTACCGGGCGCCCGAAGCGACCACCTGGGAACTCGTGAGCAGCTTCCGTGCCCCCAAGGACGGCAAGCTGCTGCGCGGCCTGTACTCCTTCAACGAGAACTTCGCCGGCGAGAACGGTCAGCGCGAGCGCGACTGCGAGTTCGGCAACGCGTGGGTGCGCACCGTGGGCGGGACCTGGATCGAACTCGTGGAGGCAGGGTTCACCCACGACGAACACGGCAAGGAGCTGCGCCTCGACCGCAGTGGCGGGTCGCGCGGCAAGCAGTTCTACTTGCGCAACGGCGGCTTCGTCGTCGACGACGCCAAGGGTGCGGTGACGGGGTACGGCAAGCGCATCGTGCGCGAGTCCAGAGGCGCGCTGCCGAAGGCGCTCGCAACGCTGCCCGTGCTCGAGGCCTCAGCGGTTCGATGAGCCGCGGAACAGGGCGCGTGCTGCGAAGCCCGTGAGGCACGTGGTGCCGCAGCTGAGGATGCCGTACCACGGCCAGCCGACCTTCCAGCCCAGCACCGGGAAGGCGAACACCACGGCAGCCGTCACGCCGAGGCCGCAGGCGAGCCCGACCAGCGAGGCCGCCGGTTGCGGCGGACCTGCGAGGGCCAGCAGGAACAGTCCCAGGATGATG
>JBEATZ010000043.1:0-2974 GCA_041161695.1 Planctomycetota bacterium
GCCGAACGGCGCGGCGATGGCCGTGGTGGCGCCGACAAAGGTCCACGTCTCGTTGGTCACGCCCGTGGGGCCGCTGCCGCCGAAGTACACCGACTGGTTCACGTTGGGGTGGTAGCCGTCGATGGCCTCAGTGGGGCGCGAGGGACCCACGGTGGCCACCTGCGTCCAGTCGTTGCCGTCGTACTCCCACGTGTCGCTGAAGCTCGCGCTGCCGAAGCCGCCCACGAGCACCACGCGGCCGCGGTTGCTGTCGTAGTGCATGGCGTGGCGGTAGCGCGGCGCCGGGCTGTTGGTGGTCGTGACCTGGCGCCACGTGACGCCGTCGTACTCCCACGTGTCTCCGTACATCTGCGGCGCCGACGCGAGCGCGTAGTAGCCGCCGAACAGCACGATCACGCCGCGGCCTGCGTCGTAGCACATGTTGGGTGACTCGCGGCTCGCAGGCGAGGTCGTGGGCGTGGCGAGGCGCCAGTTCGTGCCGTCGTACTCCCACGTCTGCGCGCCATTGGTGGTCGCCTGGCTGCCGAAGGTCACCGTGACGCCGCGGCGCTGGTCGTAGGCCATGGCGTAGAAGGCGCGCGCGGTGGGCGTGGTGGGGGTGACGACCTGCGCCCAGGTGCCGGTCGCGAGGTCGTACTCCCACGTGTCGCTTGCCGTCGCCGTGGTGGTGGGTGACCTGCCGCCCCAGGTGACGAGCTTCAGCCGGCGGTTGTCGAAGACCATCTTGTGGCCCCAGCGCGGCGGTGGCGCCGTGGGCGGGGTGAGCTGGGTCCAGTTGGTCCCGTCCCAAGCCCACGTCTCGTTGGTGATGGCGGTGGGCGAGAGCAGGCCGCCGTACATGACCATGCGGCCGTTGAGCAGGTCGTGGGCCATGGCGCCTGCGCGCCGCTGCTGCGGCACGGTGGCAGGGGACTGCAGGGTCCACAACTGGGCGATCAGGTCGGTGGGGAGGGATGCGGCCATGAGGGCCGCGATCAGGATGCGTGGGTGCATGTTGTTTCGGGTGGCGCCGCAGGGTCTCGGCAAGGCCGAGAGGGTACGGATCCGCCGGTTCGGTTCTGCTGGCCGATCTGACAGCGGCGGATGCGCACGCACCCCCACGGTCGCCCATGGGGTTGCGCCTTAAGGTCGGCAAGGCGGCCCCGAACCGCCGGTGGCATGGCGGATTTTGTGCCAGCCGCCACTAAGGATCGGCGGGGCTCGGGGTATCGGGGCAGCCGGACGGGCCCGTCCGGCGCCCACCCCCATGCTCGCGATTCCCTCCCCGGACGTCCTTGTCAACCTGTTCGCCAGCGCCGCCCAGGTGCTCGGCCTCGTTGCCCTCGGCGTCGGCGGCAAGGTCGCCGTTGCCCGCAAGTACGGCACCTCGGCCGGCCAGCCCGGGGCCTCGCGGTGGCCCTACCGCCTCGCCCTCACGGGCTTCTGCCTCATGGGCGCAGGCTTCCTGCTCTACCACCTCGACGTGACGGACCGCGACAACCGGCGGCTGCGCACCAATCTCGTGCGCTCCTCACAGGAAGCTGGCAAGAAGGTGGGGGACACGTCGCTCAAGACCCTCGCCTTCAGCGACCAGGCGCAGCACCCGCGCGGCGTGACCACCGAGCAGCTTGCCTCCTGGCTCGCGGACGGGACGCAGCCGCTCCACCTCGTCGACGTGCGCGAACCCGAGGAAGTCGAGATGGGCCGCATCCGCGGCGCATGGCCGAGGCGCTACCCGGACCTGCAGGCGGACAGCAGCGGGCTGCGCAAAGACGGCGCGATCACCGTGTTGCTCTGCGAGTCGGGCAACCGCAGCTCCGAGCTGTGCAACTGGTTCACCGAGCAGAACGAGGACACCCACTTCATGGTGGGTGGCTACGAGAAGTGGGTGGCGGAGGGCCGCGAGATCGACGGGCTGGCGAGCGAAGACCGCACCGAGCTCCGTGCGATCCGCGAGTTCCGCAACAAGCACGTGCTGCTCGACACCGACGCGGTGCTCGCGCTGTTCCAGCACGAGGACGCGCTGTTCGTCGACGTGCGCTACCCGAAGGAGTTCGAGGCCGGCCACCTGCCCGGCGCCGTCAACGTGACGCTGCGCAAGATGACGACGCCCGAGTACGAGGCCGAGCTGCGCAAGCTGCCGAAGCGCCCGATCGTGGTGCCCTGCTACGACAAGCGCAGCTCGTTCTACGGACTCATCCTCGGCGCGCGCCTCGAGCAGCTGGGCTACGACTTCCGCGGCCGCTACACGGTGCCACACGAGTTCTCGCTGCCCTCCAAGGAGAAGGAGTGGGTGGCCGAGTGGGAGACCGCACGCGACGAACGCAGTTTGTTCGGCGACCTGCGCAACCTGTGCGCCTCCGGGCTCGGCTGGTTCGAGCTGCACTCCGGTGGCCTCGCCACCGCCATCCTGCTGTTCGCCCTGCTGTTGCGCGGCGTGCTCGCCCCGTGGACCGCGCGCGGCGACCGCGACCGCATCCTGCAGCAGCGCCACGGCAGCCAGTTGCAGGCGCTCAAGGCACGGCTGCAGGACGACCCGGTGCGGCTGCGCCGCGAGCTCGTGCAGTGGTTGCGCACGCACGGCATCCGCCCCGGCCGCAACCTCGCGGTCGGCATGCTGCAGCTGGTGCTGTTCGCCGCGCTCTTCGGCGCGGTCGATCGCGCCGCCAAGGCGAGCCCCGAATCGTGGGGATGGGTGCGACTCTCGGAGCCGGACCCGACCGGCATCCTCCCGGTGGCCGTCGGCCTCTGCGTGCTGCTGCTCGCCCTGGTGCAGGGGAAGTCGAAGAGCCGCACGGCCCTCGTCTGCGGACTCGGCGGCGGCCTGCTGGTGGGCGCCCTGGCCTGGATCTGCAACGGCGGCACCCAGCTCTACCTGCTGGTGAGCCTGCTCGCTTACCTCGTGCAGGTGCTGCTCGTCCGCCGGGGAATGATGCGCCCGGAGGCAGCCGTGCCCAGCCGGCCGCGCCTCACCGACGGCCTCGACGAGCCAGAC
>JBEATZ010000052.1:0-16771 GCA_041161695.1 Planctomycetota bacterium
CAGCAGGCCGCAGGCCAGCAGGGCGCTGGAGCGCAGCAGGCTCACTTGCCACCCCCGTTGCCGCGGGCGCGCAGCGCGATCCACACCTTGACCTCGTCTTCCATCTTGATGGTGCCGCCGAGCTGGCTCGGCACCTCGATGCCGTAGTCGGTGAGCTTGAGCGGCATCTGGCCCTCGACCAGCACGCGCTTCGAGCTGTCGAGGCGGACAGTGACGGGCATCTGCACGTCGCGCACCTTGCCGTGGATCGCCATCTGGCCGTGGATCGTGCCGTCGACCTCTTCCTTGGCGATGTCGGTGCGGCTGGGCTCGAAGCGTGCGATCGTGAACTCGATGTTGGGGTGGTTCCTGGTGTCGAGGTGCTCCCACATGTTCTCGTCGCGACCCTCGACGCCCGTGACGAGCGCCGAGGCCACGCAGCTCACCTTGCCGCTCCACGCGCCCTTGGGGTCGTCGAGGTCGGCGCGGAACTCACCGCTCACCCGCTGCGTGGTGCCCGTGAAGTCGTGGAGCGTGCTCTTCGCGTCGAAGCCGACGCGGCAGAGGTCCGGCACCAGCGTGAACGTCTGCGGGGCGTCGAAGCGGAACTTCGAGTCGGGCAGCGAGAAGGACAGGAATCCCTTCTTCCTGGCCGGTTCGGCAGGCGCCTGCGCGACGGGTTCGGTCACGGGCGCCGCCGCAGGCTCGGGCTGCTTCGGCTCGGTTGCCTGCTGGGTGGCGACGGGAGCAGGATCCGTGGTGGGGGCCTGCAGGGGCGTCAACGGCATCGAGGGCGCAGCCGGCTGCTGGCTGGCGGCGAGCTGGGCGATGCGTGCATCCAGTCCCTTCTCCAGCCGCTCGACTGCGGCGCCGAGTTCGGTGATCCGCTGCGCTTGCGCGCGCAGGTCGTTCTGCAGGGCCACGCGACCCTGTTCGAAGCGGCTGTCGTTGGCGAGCAGTTCCTGGTGGCGCTTCGCATCCGCGTCGTCGAGGGCGGTGCCGAGGCGCTCGAAGTTGGCGGCGAGGGACTGCTCGAGGATGCCCAGCTTCTGGTTGAGGCTGCCGACCTCGTCGCGGAGCAGGGCATCCGCATCCGCGGCTCCTGCCGGCTGTTCCTCCTGGATCACGATGCTGATGCGGTCCTTCACGACCATCAGCGCGCCTGCGGAACCTGCGACCAAGCCGAGGACGGCCAGTCCACCCACCACCGACAGAACCTTGCGGACCATGCGTGCCGTGGAGCAATCCGCGTGCCGGTGCGAACCATGGCCTGCAGGCACCGCGGCACGGGATGCGGCGCGCATGGCTTGCACTTCCTGCAAGCGGATTGCACTTGTTGCAACCGCCGGGGTGGGAGGGGCCGCCCGCGGCGCGGCACGGGTTGTGCATGACCCCGCCATGCCCGCTGGTCCGGAACGGTTCCGAAGCTTGCGACTGTGTTGGTTTCTCCTCCTGCTGTTGCCGGCCACGGGCATCCTGTTCTTCGCACAGGCACGCCAGGCAGTCGACCCGACCAATGCCGCGCTCAAGGCGCCCGGCACCGTCGACGACCTGCGTCGGCGCGCGCTTGCCGAGGTCGTGCCGAGCGAACAGGTCGTGCTGCTCTGCTGGCGTGTCCCCGGTGAGCAGCCGGTGCTGGCCGAGGACGCCGTCCAGTTGCAGCGGGCCCGCGAGGCCGTCGCAGCGATCCCGGGCGTGCTCGGGTGCCGTGTCCTGCCGGCGCCAGCCGAGGGCATGACCCTCGTTGCCGTCGACCTGACCGCAGAGGACCCCGGGCACACCGGCGAACACGTGGTTGCGACGGCGCGGGAACTGGGGCCCGCATCGATGCGGTTTTCCGCCACCGGCCTGCCGCTGCTGGAGTCCCGGCTCGCACGCATCGTCTCCGAGGAGCGTTCGCACATCGTGCCGTTGCTCGGCGGGTGCCTGTTCGTGCTGGCCTACGCTGTCTACCGGCGCTTCCGCCTGGCGATTGCGGTGCTGCTGCCACCGCTCCTCGCGATCACGTGGACCACGGGGATCGTGAGCCTGCTCGGCCACCCGCTGGACCCGGTGGCAGCGCTCCTCGACCCGGTGCTGCTGACCCTTGGCGTGGCCACAAGCGTCCACTTCGTCGAGTGCTGGAATCGCGCGTGCCGCGAGGGACTCGACGCACGTGCCGCCGCTCGCAGCGCCACGCGGCAGATGCAGGGGCCAACCCTGCTCGCGACCGTCACCACGATGGTCGGACTCGTTTCCCTCGCCGTGAGCGACGTACCCGCGGTGATCGACTTCGGCATCCGCTCGGCACTCGGCCTCGCTTTGCTCCACGTGTTCGTGTTCTTGATGCTCCCTTGGTTGCTGGGTCGCGCCGTCCCGAACCCCGCAGGCGAACATGCCGAGTTCCCCGGCTCGCGGTGGCTCGCCGTGCTGGATGCGCACCGCCTCGCGATCGGCGCCACCGCCATCGCGCTCACGGCACTCACCTGCATGCAACTGCCCGCGCTGCGGGCAGACAACGACCCGGTGGCCTTGCTCCCTGCCACGGAGCCCGCACGTGCGGCACACGACGAACTCGCGGCCCGGCTCGGCGGTGTCGAGGTGTTCCACCTGCTCTTCGCCCGCGGCGAGGGCGCGGGCATCGATCCCGCACGCCTGCTGCCGTTCCTCGGCAGCACCCAGCTTCTGCCCGGCGTCGCCGGCATGGGGGGGCAGCTGCTGTGCAATGCAGATGGCGACGTGGCTGCCCCGATCCTGCTGGCACCGGGCGGCAGCGCGGCGCGCACGGCGCTCTTCGGCGAACTCGAGCGCACGAGCCGCGTGCTGGGGCTCGAAGGCATCGTCCCGGCTGGCGCTTCGGTGCAGATCGCGCGCGACTCCGACCGGCTCGTGCACAGCCTCGTGGGCTCGACGGTGTGGACGATCGTGCTGCTCGGCATCGGCATGTGCGTGGGCATGCGCTCGCTCCGCCACGGTTTGCTCGGCCTCGTGCCTGCCGTGCTGCCGTGCATCTGGGTCTACGGCGCCCTGTCGTGGCTCGACCACCCGGTCTCCGTCGCCACGGGCATGATCGCGTGCACGATGCTCGGCCTCCTGGTCGACAACGTCATCCACTTCCTGCACCACTACCGTGCTGCACGGAAGACCTGCGACGTGCACGAATCCGTCGCGACCAGCCTGTCACACGTGGGCAGGCCCATGATCCTCGGCAGCCTGCTGCTGGTCACCGGCTTCGCGGTCGCCGCCACCAGCCAGCTGTCCACGACCGTCGAGTTCTCGCTGCTCGCATGCAGCACCATCCTCGCAGCGCTCGTTTCCACGAGCGTCCTGCTTCCCTTGCTGCTCCTCGCGCTCAGGCGCGATGGCACGCGCACCAGCCATGTCTCCTGACGTCCTTGTCCTCGGCGCCGGTCCCGCCGGCGCTTCGGTTGCCACCCACCTTGCCCGCGCGGGCCATTCGGTCGTCATCGCCGACAAGAAGGACTTCCCGCGGCAGAAGCCGTGCGGCGAGTTCCTCAGCCCCGAGTGCGTCCCGTACCTCGAGGAGCTCGGCGTCGCGGATGCCGTGCGCGACCTGGCGCCTTGGCAGGTCCACGGCATGGCGATGCACGCCGCCGGCCACCGGGCTCTGGGCAGGTTCCGCCGCGTCGGCACGCGCGGTGCGCACGCGCTCGCGGGCATGGGCATCCGTCGCGAGGTGTTCGACCACGTGCTGTTGCAGGGCGCCGTCGGCGCGGGCGCGCAGTGGCTGCCGCGTCACGAGTTCGTCGAGCTGCTGCGCGCGCCCGACGGGCGCGTCACCGGCGCGAAGCTGCGGACGGGCAATGGCGAGCCCTTCGAGGTGCGCGCGAAGTGGGTCGTCGGGGCGGACGGCGTGAACTCCGGCGTGGCCCGGGACATGGGCGTGCGCAAGCCGATCCCCTGGCTCGACCGCTTCGCACTGGCGGCCCACTTCGAGGGCGTGGCGCCCGAGATGCACGCCGAGGCCCACCTGTTCCCGGGCGGGTTCCTCGCCGCCACCACCGTCGACCAGTCGATCTACAGCGTCAACCTCGTCGTGCCGCGCTCGCATCTGCGGCAGCGCCGGTCAGCGAACTGGGACGAGTTCGTCGACGGTTACCTCGACCACGCGCCATCGATGAAACAGCGGCTGGCATCGGCGCGGCGCATCTCGCCCTGGCGCGGGATCGGGCCCATGGCCAGCACGACGACGCGGCAGTGGCAGCCCGGCACGGCCCTCGTGGGCGATGCCTGCGGCTACGTCGACCCGCTCACCGGCGAGGGCATCTACTTCGCCCTTGTGGGCGGCCGCGCCCTCGGCGCATCGATGGCAGCCGCGCTCGCCACGCCGCGCGCCGAGGCATCGGCCATGGCCGACTACGTGGCTGCAAGGCGCCGCGAGATCCAGCCGCGCCTGCAGGGCTCGCTGGTACTGCAGCGCCTGTTGCGCCGTCCGATGCTGGTGAAGTCCTTCTTCTCCGGCGCCGCGCGCTGGCAGGGGCTTGCCGACCTCGTGGTCACCCTGACTGGAGACACCATCCACCCGCGCGACCTCGTGCGTCCGTCCTTCTGGCGTGCGTTCCGTGCGGCGGAGGTCGCCTGATGGGCGCCGCGGACCCGCGCACCTGGCTGCCGCTCGCGGCGGCATGCATGCTGTTCGCGGGTCGCGAGGTGTTCCGCATCGGGGCCGTTCCGGTTCCGGAACCGGCGCGGGCGGTGGCGCTGCCCCAGTTCCAGGGGCCGGCGGCGCAACTGCGCAAGGCCACCTACGAGCTCGATCGCGGCCGGTCGAGCGTGCGGTTCCTGCTGCGCAGCAATGGGCGCGAGAGCCTGTTCCAGTGTCCGGTGGTGGATGGCACCTACACCACGTCGCAGGAGGACGGTGGCATGCACCTGGAGCTCCAGTTCGACCTGGGTTCGCTCGTGCCGGTCGGGAGCGGAGCCTCCGTGGATGCCGTCCAGCCGCTGCGCGACCTGCTCGGCGTCAACCGCGCGGAGACCGTGCGGTACCGAGCGGAGCTCGTGAGCCGTGCCTCCACCCCGCTGCCCGGACTCAGCCAGCTCGTCTGGCAGGGTGACCTGCATTTCGGCGGCCGCACCGTGCGCCAGGCGATGAGCCTGTGGCAGACTCTGCTGCCCGGGCAGCCGCCGCGCCTCCAGGGCCACGGCACGGTGCCAACGGATGCCTACGGCATCGGGCGCTCCGCGTGGTTCGGTCTCGTCCAGGATCATCATGTCGTCACCCTCGGAATCGACCTCGGCTGGCAGCGCAGCGGCTCGAACTGACGACGGAGTCTCGAGGGGCCTGCGGCAGTCGCTCTGGCGCGACCTCGCGTGGGCCTTCGCTCCGCTCTGCGCGGTGGCGCTTGTCGGGATGACCGTGGTCACCCTGGATGCCAGCCACGTGCACCGGGACCTGCAGCGCATGTTCGAGGAGACGCGCGAGGTCTCGTTGTCACGTGCGCTGCTCGACGAGCTCCGCGGGATCGAACAGTGGGTGGAAGCCGTTCCCGAGGGCAAGGTTGCGACCCATGCGCTGGCGTTCACGGACGTGCGCCGCCACCTCGCGGATGCAAGGGCGACGCTCGCCCGCTACGGCAAGGAAGAGGATCCGTCCGTCGCGGAGCACGACGACGAGGAGGACGACTCCGTGCTGCGCATCGCCGGTGCACTCGATGCGATCGAGGCCAGGCTGGGTGGCGGCAACTCCCTGGCCGAGTTGCAGCAGCCCCTGCAGCTTGCGCTCCACGGCACGCGCGTGCTCGCCGATGCCGTTGCCGAGGAGACGCGCGAGATCGGTGCCGACCTCGATCGCCGCAGCGCACGACTCATCGAGTTCGTGCTGGTGCTTGCGGCCGCCGTGGTCGGCACGATCGTGTGGCTCGGCACGAGGCTGCGGCGGCGCGTGCTCGTGCCGCTGCGCGAACTGCAGGTCAACACGGCGATGGTTGCGCACGGCAGGATGCCGAGGGCGGTGCAGCTCGACCACGACGACGAGGTCGCGCGGCTCGCGAGGTCCTTCGATGCCATGGCTCGCCAGGTGCGCCAGGCGCGCGAGGACCTCGAACAGCGCGTCGAGGAGCGCTCGCGCGAGGTGCTGCGCACCGCCCGGCTCGCCGAACTCGGCACGCTCTCCGCCGGCATTGCCCACGAGGTGAACAACCCCATCGCCAGCATCGCCGCGTGTGCCGAGGGCCTGCTGCGCGACATGGAGAAGGGCAAGCACGTCGAAGAGCCGCACCTGCGCGAATACCTCGAGATCATCCGCAAGGAGGCCATGCGCACACGCGACATCACCTCGCGCCTGCTCGGCTTCGCCCGCCAGGCCCCGAGGTCCTCGGTCGTGGTCCGCTGCGGTGACGAACTCCGCGAGGTCGCCTCCATGTTCGAGCACCAGTTCGCGACTGCAGGCGTGCGCCTCGCCATGGAGGAGGCCGACCAGGGTGCTGCCATCGCAGGGGATCCTGCCGAGATCCGGCAGGTCCTCTTCAACCTCTTCCGCAACGCCCTCGATGCGAGCTCCCGCGACACGACCGTCGACGTGAGGCTCGCGGTCGAGGACGCGTGCGCGGTGATCGAGTTCTGCGACCGCGGTCCCGGTATCCGCCCCGAGGACCTCGAGCGGATCTTCGAGCCGTTCTTCACGACCAAGGCGCCGGGCAAGGGCACCGGCCTCGGGCTCGCCATCGTGCACCGCATCGTGACCGGTCACGGTGGCCGCATCTCCGTCGCCAACCGCGAGGGCGGTGGTGCATGCTTCCGCGTGATCCTCCCGCTCGCCTGATCGCCTGCCGATGCCCATGCACACCCACGACAACCTCGACGCCAGGCTCTGCATCGACACGGCTCCGGTCCTCCGCGGCGCATCCGAACGCATGGTGCTGGAGGCACGGGGACCGCATGGGGAACACTGCACGGAAGTGGTGCGCCTTGCCGACGGTGGGGCCCTTCCTGCAGTCGGGGCCGGGCAGGCGCAGGAGTGCATGCTCCTCGCCGGCACCCTCCGCGAAGGCTCGTTGGTGCACGGCCCTGGCGCCTACCTGCGGATCCCCGGCGGCGATCCGGCGGAATGGGTGGCGCAGGGCGAGGCGGTGGTGTTCTGCAAGCGCACGGCCTCCGGAGCGGCGAGG
Source organism: Planctomycetota bacterium (assembly GCA_041161695.1). Lineage (GTDB taxonomy): Bacteria > Planctomycetota > UBA1135 > UBA1135 > UBA2386 > JBEATZ01. The sequence continues at coordinate 7,089 of JBEATZ010000052.1, forward strand.
GAACGGCGGTCGGTGCTCGCCACCGACCGGATGCCATGGCATCAGGGCCTCGTCGACGGTCTCCGCGTGATGCCGCTGCACCAGGGAACGACGGGCAGCACGGCCCTGGTGCGCTGGGCGCCGCACACGCTCTTCCACACCCACCGTCATCCCGGCGGCGAGGAGATCCTCGTGCTCGAGGGCGTGTTCCGCGACGAGCACGGTGCCTACCCGAGGGGCACGTGGATCCGCAGCCCGCACATGAGCCGGCACACGCCGTTCACGTCTGCGGAGGGAACCACCATCCTCGTGAAGGTGGGGCACCTCGGCACGGGGCCCGGCTGACCCGGAGCGGGCTCAGCCGTTGCGGCGTGCGCGCCGGCCCTGGCCGCGCTGGGGCGGAGGCCCCTCGCGCTCGTAGGCAGGGAGTTCCAGCAGTTCGGGATCGAGGCCATCGAGCACCGACTGCAGCCGCTTCAGCGGTTCCTCGAGCTGGGCCTCGCGCAGCTTGGTGCGCAGCATGCGCGCCGTGTCGGCGGGCGAGATGTTGAGTCCGTCGAGCGTCGCGGTGGCCTCGGGCCTGCGCGCGATGCCTGCGAGCGAGAGGTCGAGTGCGCGTTCCAGCGCACCGTCCTCCAGCGCGAGGCGCGCCTTGCCGGCGAGGGCGAGTGCCGCGTAGTGGTCGGCATTGGGTTTCGACTCGGCGTTCTCGGCGATGCAACGGTCGTAGAGGGAGATCGAGCGGTCGTAGGAGCCGACGGCCTGTTCCATGCGTCCGGCGCGGCGGTGGAACTCGGCGCCCACGAGGGCAGCATAGGCCGCGTACCACGTCATGTTGTTGGACGGCTGCTCCTGGAGGAGCTTTGCGTACACGGACTCGAGTCCGCTCACGCCGCGTTCCTCGAGGATGCGGTTGCGGAGCCGTTCGTGCAGGATCCACGACTCGGGGAAGCGCACGAGGCCGGCATCCAGCGAGCGGTTGGCCTGCTCGAACCCGCCGAAGAACTTGAGGAAGTCGTGGTGGTTGGCCACGTGCACGTCGCGCGACTGCGGGTGGCGCAGCAGCACCGAGTAGGTGGCGTGCACGTCGGTGAGCCACTGGCCCGGCCACTCCTGCTTGGCACGCACGGCCTTCACGATGGCCTCCTGGCGTGCCTCCGCGAAGATCGCGAGCACCTGCATCGCCGCCCAGCCCTGCGGATCGGCAGGCTGTTCCTTCATCGCCAGCTCGGCGGCCTTGTAGGCCTCCTCGTAGTTGCCCAGCTGGAACGCCGTGATGGCAAGCGTGCCGTGCACGGCCCAGCCCTGTGCCCCGAGGCCCTGTGCCTTGAGCGCGGCAGCGCGTGCGTCCTCGATCATGAGGCGCTCGAGCTGCCTGCCGGACCGGCCGTAGCCGGGGCGGGCGCCCGTCGACAGGTACTCGCTCACCTGGCCGAGCAGCGCCTCGGCGAGCCTGGCCTGTGCCGCAGGGTCGTCCGGGCTCGCAGCTGCTTCCTTGGCCTTGGTGTCCACCTGGTCGAGCACGGCGCTCTTCTCGGCAGCCGCCGCGTACGAGGCGCCGCCTTCGAGTGCCTTCGCCCAGCTGTCGACGTCGACGGTATCCGAACGCCGGGACACGCCGCGGTGCACCACCGCCAGCGAGCGTGCGCGCGCAGACTGCGGTGCGAGGCGATCGAGCGCGGCGAGCAGGGCCTCGCGCTCACCTGAGTCGAGCGGCGCGCGCAACGTCTCGCCGATCAGGTCGGCGGCCTCGGGCGCCTGGGCGTCGGCGAGCGCGAGGCGGCCCTTGCGAGCCTGCTCGGCATCGAGGCCGAACACGGCGAGTCGCACGAGGTCGGTGGGCGCCGCCTGCGGGTTCGCGAGCGCAGCGGCGAGCAGTTCGTCGCGCACCTTCTGGTCGCCCGTGCGGAAGGCCTCCTCGACCGCGCGCCGGTCGTCGACGTCGCGGCTCTTCACCTTGTCCACGAGGGCCAGGTCGCCGCGCAGCACCGGCGGGATCGGGGTCTTGCGGTTGGCGATGCCGTCGCCGATGGACTTGAAGACCGAGGCCGTGTCGAAGGCGTAGAAGACGTCGTACACCTCGGTGCCGTCGAGCTCGACCATGATGTGGCGTGGCGCGATGCGGCGGCCGTCGAGGAACTTCTCGTAGACGATCGGCTCCATCGCGATGTGCTCGCCGCACGTCACGCAGCCGAAGCGCGGGCAGAGGATGCGGTTGCCCTGTTCGTCGTGGTCGCGCGGGTTGTGGCGGTACACCGAGGCGATCACGCTCACATACGGCTCGTAGAGCTTTGCGATCTCGGGCTGGCGGTAGCGCACGCCTGCGTAGTGCTCCGAGGCGATCTCGCCGTCCATGTTCACGCACACGAGGATCGGGCGGCCGGTCTCCTTGGAGACGGCGACGGCGTCCTCCCATGTCCGCTGGAACTTGATCAGCACCGGCTTGGCCCAGTCCTCGGCGGTGGGGGCGTACCACATGGCCTCGCGGCTGCCCGGCGCAGGAGCGGTGCCGCCCTGCTGGGGCTGCTGGCCCTGCGGGGCCGGTGCGGCACCCTGGGTTCCCTGCGGTCGCGCCGCAGCGAGGCCCTCGGCGGAAACGAGGGCGAGGAACGTCAGCACGGAGAGCAGCAGTCGCTTCATGGGGACCTCGGGGCGGGCAGGTTAGGCCCCGTCGCGGGGGCCGGCCAGCCGGGCGGGTGATGGAGCAAGAGAGTTACGATACGCGGCAAGGAGAGCAAAGCGCAGGGCACGGCAGTAACCTGCGCCGCCCCGATGGCGCGCGCGCACAGCTCCTGCACCCGGTCCGGCCCCGTTGCCGCGGCCTGCCTGGCCGTCCTCGCGGCCTCGGCACCGGTGCATCGCGCACGGGCCCAGCAGTTCGAACTCGCGGACGTCGCGTTCGTCGAACAACGGTCTGAACGAACTTCGTGCCGGATCGGCGAGCCCGTGCGGGTGCAGGTGCGGTTCGGGCTGGAGGAGCAGTTCCTGGCCCAGTCCGCCATCCCGCTGTTCCTGCGCCCGCTCGAACTGCCCGTGGCCCTGCAGGTGCCGTGGCGCACCGGCGTCTCGGCCGTGCGCGTGCAGGCTGCCGAGGCCCTGCCGGCCGATGCCGTCGTGCGAAGCATCGCCGTGGACGGGGCCGAGGCGCGGGTGCAGTCGGCTGGCACCGTGGATCGCGACGGGCGTCGCTTTGCCGTGCACGAGTTCGTCCTCGCCGTGGTGCCGCTGCGCACTGGGGCCATCGAACTGTCCGCGGCCGTGTTGCGCGCAGCATGGGCCACCACCTTCCGCGACGACGTGCTGCAGGGGCGCGTGCCCATCGACCGCCGTGAGGGCAGCATCGCCAGCAACGTGCTCACGTTGCAGGTCGAGCCGGTTCCCATGGCAGGCAGGCCCGCGGACTACGACGGGGCGGTGGGCCAGCTGCGCATGCGTGCGGCGCTGGGCAGCGATGCCGTCGCCGCAGGCGAGGTGCTCCAGGTCAACGTGACCGTCGAGGGCACCGCGAACTTCGGCGCCTTCGGGCCGCCGCGCTTCGAGGCGCTGGGCGACTTCCATGTCGTCGGCACGCTCCAGCGCGAGATCGCCGGCGGCATGGAGTACGTGATCTCGCTCGAGCCGCCACCCGGCGTCGCCGCGACCCGGAAGGTGCCCGGCGGTTCGGGGTCGTAGAACGGCAGGCGCAGCAGGGGCACCATGCCGCTCGCGACGCCGCCGCTGCCGTTCCGCGTCGTGAAGCAGGAGCCGGCAGCGCCTGCTGCGACCTCGCCGCCCGCGGCGCCCGCCGAGCCGGCCGAGCGCGAGGATTCGCACCTCGGACTCTGGATCAGCGTCGGGCTCGTGTGGGTGCTGCTGCTGGTGCGCGCGAAGCGCAGGATCGCGGCGTTCCGGGCCGCTCAGCAGCAGGAGCCGGGCGGGTCGGGTCGCGGGTGAATCCAGGGCGCGCGCTTCGCGCGCCACCCCTCTCCTCTCCTCCCTACAGAGTGACCCGTTCGCCAACCTCGGCGATGCGGAAACCGCGCGTCGTCAGCTGTTCGACCAGCGCCGCATCGTGGAACGCCGGGTTGCTGTGGTTGAGGTGCAGGAAGCGGATCGCACCCGGCTTGGCGCGCGCCCGCTCGGCCAGCAGTTCCATGGTGCGCACCATCGGCGGGTGCGGGATCTCGGCGAGGTTGCGGTCCGGCAACTCGCGACCGTCGTAGAAGGTGGCATCGAGGTACGCGACGTCGACGCCCTGCAGCAGCCTGTCGAGCAGGCCCGGGTGCGCGTCCCAGCGGTCGACGTCGGGGCAGAACAGCACGGTCGCGCGCGGTCCCGCGAAGCGCCACGCAACCGTGTCGCTGAACTCGTCGCGATGGGGGACACGCAGCGGCGTTGCCTGCAGGTTGGGTGCGAGGGCGAACGCCTTGTCGGGTTCGTGCGTGCGCAGCACGAACTGCTCGAGTGCGATCAGCTGCTTCCAGGGACCGTGGCTCGAAAGGAACGCACCCATGCTGGGCGTGACGTGCAAGGGCAGTTGCTGCGTCGACGCGACCTCGCGCCCGAAGTGCGCGAGTCCGAGGTAGTGGCCGATGTGCGCGTGGGTGAGCACGACGGCATCCACGGGCCTGCGTCCGCGGTCGCGGACGTTGGCGAGCTGGTGCAGCAGCGCCACCTGTTCCTCGACCGCAGGCGTGGCCTCGACGAGCACCAACTGGCCGTCCGTGGAGTCGTGCAGTCCCAGCGCCGCCGGCGTCTCGCGCCTGCCGCTCTTGCGCGCATCCTCGCAACAGGGCTGGTTGCAGCCGAAGTGCGGGAGGCCGCCGTCCTGCGCCCTGCCCAGGACGTGGCACGACCAGCCGCGTGCAGGCTCCTCGCGCGCCTGTGCCAGCGGGATCGTGCCCGTGTTGCGCACGTCGTGGCGCAGCATCGGCCAACCGGGGCCGCTGCCGCCAAAGCCCGTGAGCATCACGGCGAGGCCGTGCCGGTCCGCTTCGGGCACGCCCGCACCCACGACGAAGAACGCATCGAGCCTGCCATCGCCCGTGAGGTCGGCGAGGATCGGGCCGTGCGACGAGGACGCCACGCGTTTTGCCGTCAGCGATGCCGCATCGAACTCGTAGAGCCGCGCCCCATCGGTGCCGCGGTGCACCGTGAACAACCCGTCCCCGCGGAGCGTCGCAATGTCGACGAGCCCGTCGCCGTCGAGGTCGCTGAGGGAGGGACCGCGGTCGGCCGAGGCGCCCCCGCGGCCGCCGCCGAGCGGCACGCGGAACACCACGTTGCCCGACCCGTCGATGCGGGTGACCTGCTGGCTGCTCACGACGACGTCGAGCCGGCCGTCGGCATCGAGGTCTGCCATGGCAGGCGGCGCCATGAAGTAGCGGTCGCCGGGCTTCACGCGCCAGAGCTCGAACCCGTCGCGCGCACGGATGCAGCGCACGAGTCCGTCGTAGGAGCTGAGCACCAGTTCCGCAGTGCCGTCGCCATCGAGGTCCCCGACTGCGGGACCGTGGTAGATGCCCAGCGGGTTGCGTCCCTCGGTCGCAAACGGCATGCGCCACAGTTCGCTGCCGTCCCTGCCGGAACGCGCGACGTAGCAGTTGGAGCGGTTGAAGGTGCCGGCGAGGAAGTCGAGGGCACCGTCGCCGTCGACGTCCATCACCACCGGGCAGGTCTGTACCGCGCCCTCCGCCACCGGGATGCGGCGCAACAGCAGGCCGTCGGTGCCGCGCAGAACGCGCAGTTCGCCGGCAAAGGTGCCCAGCACCACGTCGAGCACGCCGTCGGCATCGGTGTCGACCACGCACGGCGGCGAGTCGGTGGCAGCGCCGAGGTCGGCCCGCCAGTGCTCCCTGCCCGTCCGCGCATCGAGCGCCAGAAGCAGCATGCGGTTCGACACGGGCACGAGCACGTCGAGCTGCCGGTCGCCGTTCACGTCGACCACGCGGAACGAGGCATCGAGGCACGCCTTGCCCGCACCGTCGCCCTGCTCCGCCTGCCACAGCAGTTCCCCGCTCGCGCCCCGCAACGCAAGGGCCCTGCTGTCGCCGAAGTACGTGCCGAACACGAGGTCGAGGGCGCCGTCTGCGTCGAGGTCCGCTGCCGCTGCGCCCCCGAACGAAGGGGCGCCCAGGGGCATCGACCAGGAGACCGTCAGCGCGCCAGCGTGCAGCGCGGGCTCCAGCGGTTGCTGCTGTCGCAACTCGGCGCTGCCGGGCGGGCGGGCGCGGCGCGGTCGCTCCGTGGGATCCTGGATCGCGAGGACGAGGGCAGACAGGCCGACGACGAGCGCGTGCATCGCGGCAGCGTAGCGCCGGGCTCAGGGGGCGATGCGGTCGATGCGCCAGCCTTCGGTGGCACGTGTGTACCGGAAGCGATCGTGCAGGCGGTGGTCGCGCCCCTGCCAGAACTCGACGGTCGCGGGCTGCAGGGTGTAGCCGCCCCAGTGCGCGGGCCGCGGAACGGGACCCAGCGGGAACCGCCCTGCCAGCCGGTCCACGTGTGCCTGCAGTTCCTCGCGGTCGTGCACGATGCGGCTCTGGGGCGAGCCAGCGCTCGCAAGCTGCGCCTCGCGCGGCCTGCTGCGGAAGTACGCATCCGACACCTCGGCTGGCGCCCTCGCGACGGTGCCCGCGATCCGCACCTGCCGCGGGCGCGGCAGCGACCACCAGAAGGTGACCGCAGCCCGGTCGTTTGCCTCGAGCTGCCGAGCCTTGTCGCTCTCGTAGTTGGTGAAGAAGGTGAGGCCCCGGTCGTCGAGTCCCTTCAGCAGCACGATGCGGCACGAGGGCTGTCCGTCCGGGTCGCAGGTCGCGAGCGCCATGGCGTTGGGCTCGATCACGCCTGCGCCCTCGGCTGCGCGCAGCCAGTCGCGGAACAGCACCATCGGGTCGGCAGGCAGGTCGCAGCGCTGCAGCGGTGCATCGCCGTACTCACGTCTCATCGCGCGGAAGTCGGTCATGGGTCCCTCGCAGGCGAGGGTAGCCGGTGCCGACCCGCTCACAAGCGATTCAACCTGCGCGCAGGCCTGCGAGCACCTGCCGGTGCATCGCGAGTTCGCGCGCGAGCGCGTCGCAGCGGTCCTGTTGCACGGCGATGCGCTGCATCAGGATCGCGCCCGGCTCGCAGCCGGCGAGGCGCTGGAGCGCGGCTTCGCGCTGGCAGCGGTCGAGTGCGGCCTGGGCGCGCACGAGCGTCACTTCGCAGGTCAGTGCAGCATTGGACCACCGTCTCGCGATCGCCCCGCGGGGACCGCGGCCGGCCTCAGGCGCATGCAGGCTCTGCATCGCAGCCCTCCGTCGTGCGGGTGTCCAACTCGCGCAGCGCGCGCTCGAGCGCTGCCACGCGGCGGCGGTGGAAGCCGAGGTGCCAGGCCACGGGCGACGGCACTTCGGGGAGCCCGTCTGCCACCTCGAGGGCGGCCTCGAGGAAGCAGCGTTCTGCGGTTGCGAGCGCGCGCTGCGCGCGGCCCAGTTCGGTCAGCAACTGGCTGCGCGGGCAGCCGTACAGGTCGTGGGATGCGATGCGTGGGGAAACCATGAGCCCACAGGATCGCGCCACACGTGAAGGCTGCGTGAAGCCGGCGCCAAGGGTGGCGGCGCCGGCTGCGGGTTCGCGATCAGTCGACCCACTCGGCCACGAAGATGTTGGTCTCGCCCTTCTCCTTGCTGAAGCGGTTGCTGGCGAACACCAGGTACTTGCCGCAGGGCGAGAACATCGGGAAGCCGTCGAACTCGGGGTTGTGGGTGACCTGCTCCATCCCGGTCCCGTCCTCGTTCATCATGAAGATGTCGAAGTTGCGGGCAGCCACGTGGTTGCCGGTCTTCTGCATCTCCTCCATGCCCTTCCAGTTGGAGGAGAACAGGATGCGCTTGTCGTCCGGGGTCCAGTAGGGCGCGAAGTTGGCGGCGCCGTTGTTGGTCACCTGGCGGAAGTTGGAGCCGTCGCGGTCGCAGACGGTGATCTCCATGTGGGACGGGCGCACGAGTGCCTGGCCCAGCAGTTCCACGTCCTCCTTCGCCTCCTCCGGCGACTTCGGGTAGGCACTGCGCTGCACGATCTTGGTGCCGTCGTGGGAGAAGAACGCACCGCCGTCGTAGCCGGGACGGTTGGTGATGCGCTTCACGTTCGAGCCGTCGGCATCCATCGTGTAGAGCTCGAGGTCGCCGTCGCGCACCGAGGTGAACACGATGGCGCCCGTCTTCTGGCACACGGTGGCCTCGGCGTCGTAGCCCTTCTCCGTGGTCAGTTGCCGCAGGTTGCTGCCGTCGGCGTTGGCGACGAAGAGGTCGTACTCGCGGTGCACGGCCCAGATGTAGCGGCCGCGCTCGGCCTTCACGACGGGCGGCGGCTCGGCACCGAAGTGGTGCGTCGAGGCGAAGACGATCTCCTTGTCGCCCTTGAGGAAGTAGCTGCAGGTGGTGCGGCCAGTGCCGGTCGACACGCGCTTGCGCTCCCCGGTGGCGAGGTCGAGGGTGTAGATCTGGTCGGCAACCTCGCCCGGACCGCGGCGCTGCAGGATGAGGCGCGTGCCGTCGCCCGACCAGTACGCCTCGGCGTTCTCGCCGCCCGACGTCAGCTTGCGCACGTTGCGCAGGTGCTTCTCGCCGGGCAGGTCGGGCACGGGCTCGCCGGCCTGGATCACAAGGGCCGGGGTTGCTGCCTTGTCGGCGGCTTGCTGGTGCGTGGCGCACGCAGCGAACAACGGGAGGAGCAGGAGCAGGCTGCGGTTCATCCCCCCATGACACCGTTGCCGATCGTTGCCGGCAACGGCGTTTGGGTCATCGCAACGTCATTCGCCTGCTTCGGCGGTCCGAACCGGCGCTGCCGGACGGGCAGGCTCGGTCATGCCGAGCACGCGACGCTCCTCGGCGCCGAGGTCGACGTTGCGGGACAGGAAGGCGCCGCGGTGGTCGGCAAGGAATCCACGGATGCGCTGGACGAGGCGCTCCGGGTCCTTGACCTGGAGCATGCCGGTCCGGGCCAGGGCCTCGGACACGGGCAGGGCGGCACTCACGTGGTCGCTGGCCTCCGGCAGGAGGCGCGTTTCGTCGAGCCAGAAGTCTGCACGCAATTCGAGCCAGTTGACGAGGTTGCGGAGATGGCGCAGGGTGACGGCCGAACGACCCTTGCAGATGTCCGTTGCGGTCTGAGGCGACACCTCGAGAGCGCGGGCGAGATCCCGCTTCTTCAGGCGCCTGGCACCGAGCACTGCATTGATCTTCTCGTGGATGAGGACCATGGCCCTAGGATATAGAGCGGGTCCCCTTGGCTTCACCTTCCTTTTCGAAACTCCGTATATGCCTCCTCGGCGCCCTGGCACTGGCGTCCTGCGCCACCAAGGGGGGGGATGAGGCCACGCGGTGGCCGCCCCCGGACTTCCGGATGGCGGTGGAGGAGTACCGCCCGTTCGAGGGCGACCGGCTCGCACCGGCCCGCAGCTTCCTGGTCCTCGCTGACGGGACGGCCCTGTACCGGGAAGCCACCCAGCTGCGGTTCGACCCGGATGGCACCCTGGCGCTGCCGGTCTTCGCCAGCGCCTGCTGCTACCGCCTGGTGCCCGACTCGGTCCGCTTGCTCTCCCGCAAGCTGCACAAGGCAGGGGCGCTCGACCTCGCCGGCCAGGTCGCGCCAGCGGCGGAGCAGGTCGCGGGCCAGTTCCCGGTCGCCCTTGGCGCAGGCGAGTACGAAGGCGTCGAGCAGCAGCATGGCGTCCTTCGGGA
>JBEATZ010000079.1:0-7820 GCA_041161695.1 Planctomycetota bacterium
GTCGGCATCGTGGCCCCGCAGCAGCCTTCGCTCGCAGGCCTGCTCGCCTTGTGCCTGCCGGTCCTCGTCGGCGGCAACGGCATCGTGGCCGCGGTGAGCGAGTCCGCGCCCTTCTGCCCGCTGTCGTTTGCCGAGTTGCTCGGCGTGAGCGACATGCCTGCCGGCACGGTCAACCTGCTGGCAGGACACCGTGCCGAACTGCTGCCCGCCCTCGCTGCCCATCGCGACGTGGACGGCCTGCTGGTGGCAGGCAAGCCGGATCCGGCGGTTGCGCAGGCGGCATCCGACCACGTGGCCCGCGTGCGCTTCGCCGACCTGGCCCCGGCGGCATGGCTCGATCCGCGCAAGCTGCAGTCGCTCCTGTGGGTGGAGCCCTTCGTCGAGACGAAGACGCTGTGGCACCCGGTCGCTCCCTGACGAAACACCTGCCATGCGCAACCTGCCCGCCCTGCTGATCCAGAAGAAGCGCGACGGCGGCGAACTCACCGCGGACGAGATCGCAGACTTCGTGTCGGGCGTGGTGGACGGGTCGCTGGGTGACGCGCAGCTCGGGGCGTTCCTCATGGCGGTCTGCTGCCGCGGCATGACGCGCGCCGAGACCGTGGCGCTCACCCTCTGCATGCGCGACTCGGGGCGGGTGCTGCGGCACGAACACGTGCGCGCGCCCAAGGTCGACAAGCACAGCACGGGCGGCGTGGGCGACAAGACCAGCCTGCTGCTCGCGCCACTCTGCGCGGCAGCCGGGCTCGCGGTGCCGATGATCAGCGGGCGCGGCCTCGGCCACACGGGCGGCACGATCGACAAGCTCGAGGCGATCCCGGGCTATCGCACCGGGTTGTCGACCGAGGAGTTCCAGTCTGTGCTCGCACGAGGCGGTTATGCGATGGCCTCGGCCGGTCCCGACATCGCCCCCGCCGACCGCAGGATGTACGCCGTGCGCGACATCAGCGGCACCATCGAGTCGATCCCGCTCATCACCAGTTCGATCCTCAGCAAGAAACTCAGCGAGGGCATCGACGGCCTGGTGATGGACGTGAAGTGCGGCCGCGCTGCGTTCATGAAGCGGCGCGAGGACGCGGTGGCGCTGGCCCAGGGCATCCTTGCCGTCGGCAGCGCCGCAGGCGTGAGGATGTGCGGATTGCTCACCGACATGGACGTTCCGCTCGGGCGCGCCATCGGCAACGCCCTCGAGGTGGCGGAGATCGTCGACGCGCTGCACGGCCGCGGCCCTGCCGACATGGTCGACCTCACCGTCGAACTGGGCGCGGAGATGCTGCTGCTGGGCGGCATCGACACGGACCTCGTGGCGGCGCGTGCACGCCTGCGCACGCACCTCGCGGACGGCAGTGCCCTGCGGCTGTTCGTGCGAAACCTCGAACTGCAGGGCGGCGACCCGCGCATCGTCGACGACCTGCGGCGCCTCGGTACGGCGCCGGTGGTGGTGGCCGTCGAGAGCCCGTCCGATGGCTTCGTGCACGAGGTCGAGCCGCTGTCGCTCGGCATCGCCACGGTCGAACTGGGCGGCGGCCGCAGGCAGCCCACGGACCGCATCGACCCGCTCGTCGGCATCGTGCTCGGGGCGCACGTGGGGGATGCCGTGGTGCGGGGTCAGCCGCTCGCCACCGTGCACGCGGCCACGCGGGCAGCCGCGGAACGGGCACTGGCATCGGTTCGGGGGGCCTTCCGCATCGGCGCAGCTTTGCGTGCGCGTGGGCCGGTCGTGCTGCAGCGCTTCGCCTGACTCGTGCCGGGCCCGGGCCGGACCTTCCGATCGGGCGGGTCGTCGGGCACACTGGCAGAATGATGCTGCAGTTCTTCGGGGCTCCTGCGCGGCTCTGCGCGTTCCTTGCGCTGTCCCTCGCCTGTGGCTGCACGGGCGAGTCCACGCCCCAGCAGCAGGGCGCGATCCGCATCGCCGTCATCCCCAAGGGCACGCTGCACGACTTCTGGGGCTCGGTGCACGAGGGCGCGAAGCAGGCAGCCGCCGAACTTGGCGTCACCGTGGAGTGGAAGGGACCCGATCCCGAGGGTGACCGCGAGGCACAGGTGCGCGTGGTCGAGAACTTCGTCAGCAAGGGCGTGAAGGGCATCGTGCTCGCGCCCGTGGACGACCGTGCGCTGGCTCCCGTCGTCGCCGAGGCCGCCGCCGCGGGCATCCCCACGGTGGTCATCGACAGTGCGCTGCAGGGCACGAAGCATGTCGCCTACGTGGCCACCGACAACAAGCAGGGCGGAGCGCTCGCGGCACGGCACCTCGGCGGCCTCCTCGGGGGCAAGGGCACGGTGGTGGTGCTGCGCTTCATGGAGGGCTCGGCCTCCACGATGGAGCGCGAAGCCGGCTTCCTCGAGACGCTGGCAGCCGAGTTCCCGGGCGTGAAGGTGCTGAGCGACAACCAGTACGGGGGCGACAGCGAGAAGGCATACAAGGCCGCGGAATCGCTGCTCACCGCGCACCCGCAGGTCGATGCCGCCTTCGCGTCCAACGAATCGACGTCGATGGGCATGCTGCGCGCGCTGCAGGACGCCAAGCTCGCAGGCAAGGTGCGGTTCTGCGGCTTCGACTCCTCGCCGCGGCTCGCCGAGGGCCTCGTGCAGGGCGCCGTGCACGGCCTCGTGCTGCAGGACCCGGTGGCCATCGGCCGCGAGGGCGTGCGCGCCATGGTGGCGCACCTGCGCGGGACGCCCGTGCAGCGCGACTTGCGCACGGCGCTCGTGCTCGCGACCCCGCAGAACCTCGCCGACGCGCAGGTCAAGTCGCTGCTGTTCCCCGCGGGCTCCGGCGCCGCCGCGAAGTGAGGTGCGCATGGCCGATGCCGTGAAGCCGGTGCTGCTGCGGGCCACGGGCATCGCCAAGTCCTTCGGCGGGACGCAGGCGCTCCAGGGCGTGACGCTCGAGGTGCGCGGAGGCGAGGTGCACGCGCTCCTGGGTGAGAATGGCGCCGGCAAGAGCACGCTGCTCAAGGTGCTGGCTGGCGTGCACGCTCCCGATGCCGGCATGCTGAGCCTCGACGGGACGAACTGGCAGCCGCGCGATCCCGCACACGCGATCCGCAGCGGCATCGTCACCATCCACCAGGAACTCAGCGTGCTCGGCCACCTGACCGTCGCGCAGAACCTGCTGCTGCACCGGTTGCCGCGGACCTGGTTCGGCACCCTCGACCGGGGCGCGATGCGCACCGAGGCGAGGCAGTTGCTGGCCCAGGTCGGCCGCGAGGACCTCTCCCCGGACGCGCGGCTCGACACGCTCGCGCCCGCAGACCGGCAGATGGTCGAGATCGCGCGCGCCATCGGCAGCCGTGCGCGCGTGATCGTCATGGACGAGCCCACGAGTTCGCTGGGAGCGGCTGACGTGGAGCGGCTGTTCCGCGTGGTGCGGATGCTGCGCGAACAGGGCATGGCCATCGTCTACGTGAGCCACTTCCTCGAGGAGGTCCGGGCGATCTGCGACCGCTTCACGGTGCTCACCGACGGGCGTGCCGTCGCTTCTGGCCTGCTGCCCGAGGTGACCGATGCCCAGCTCGTGCGCCACATGACCGGCCGCGACGTGACTGACCTCTACCCACCGCGTCGCGAGCACCCCGGCGACGTGGTGCTGCGCGTGGAACACCTCGCCGGCCGCACGCTCCCGTCCGATGCCTCGCTCGAACTGCGCCGCGGCGAGATCCTCGGTATCGGCGGGTTGTGCGGAGCCGGCCGCACCGAGCTGCTGGAGGCGTTGTTTGGCCTCGGTCCCGTCCGCAGCGGCGCCCTGCAACTGCTCGGCAGGAACCCGTCACGGGGCGTCCGCGCGCGCTGGCGCGCGGGCCTGGGCATGGTGGTGGAGGACCGCAAGCAGCACGGGCTCGCCCTCGCGCGGTCGCTGGCCTTCAACCTGATCCTGCCTGCCGCGGGCCAGGTGGCCTCCCGCCTGGGCTGGATCTCCCCGCGCCGCATGGCCGAGGCCTCGCGCCCGTGGATCGACCGCTTCGGCGTGCGCTGCAGTGACCCGCTCCAGCCGATCGGCAGCCTCAGCGGCGGCAACCAGCAGAAGGTTGCCATCGCGCGGCTGCTGCACGCTGGCGCCGAGGTGCTGCTGCTCGACGAACCCACGCGGGGCATCGACGTGGGCAGCAGGCAGGCGATCTACCGCCTGCTGGACGCCGCGGCCCGCCGTGGCGCCGCCATCCTCGTCGTGAGTTCCCAGTTGCCAGAACTCCTCGGTCTGTGCGATCGCATCGCGATCATGGCGCGCGGCAGGCTCGGGCCGTGGCGCGATGCCGCCGCCTGCACGCAGGAGTCGCTGTTGCACGAGGCCCTCGGAACGCCGATGGAGGCTGCATGAAGCGCTGGCTGCGGTTGCTGGGGCCGTTCCTCGGGATCCTGTTCGTGGGCGGGTTGTTTGCCGTCCTCGCGCCCGACACGTTCCTCACGCCCTACAACCTTCGCACCGTGGCCACGCAGGCCGTCCTCGTGGCCCTCGGCGCCATGGGCATGACCTTCGTCGTGGTGAGCGGAGGCATCGACCTGTCGGTGGGCTCGATCGTGGCCTTCAGCGCCGTGCTGTCCGCCACCATCGTCAAGGCAGGGCTGCCGCCGTGGCTCGCCCTCGGCATCGGTTCGCTCGCCGGCGCCCTCGTGGGAGCGTGCAACGGCCTGCTGGTGATCGGCCTCCGCGTCGTGCCCTTCCTCGTCACGCTCGGCACCATGGGCATCCTGCGCGGCGCCGCCAAGTGGCTCGGCAACGAGACCAAGGTCGATGCCGACCCGGGTTGGCTCGCGTCGATCATGACCAAGTTCCCCGAGCCGGCGTGGCTGCAGGTCTCGCTCGGCGTCTGGATCATGCTCGCCCTCGCCCTGCTGCTCGGCATCGTGCTGCACCGCAGCGTGTTCGGTGTCCGATGCTTCGCCGTCGGCTCCAACGAGGCCAATGCACGGCTTTGCGGCGTGCCCGTGGAACGCACCAAGGTTTCCGTCTACGCGCTGTGCGGGGCGCTTGCAGGCCTTGCCGGCGTGCTGCACTTCGCGCGCCTCACGCAGGGCGATCCCACGGCGGCGCTCGGCTACGAGCTCGAGGTCATTGCCGCGGTCGTGATCGGCGGCGGCAGCCTCGCCGGCGGCGAGGGCACGGTGCTCGGTTCGCTCCTTGGCGCGCTGCTCATGGCGATCCTCGCCAACGGCTGCGACCTCATCGACGTGAGCAACTACGTGCAGGAGATGATCGTCGGCGCGGTCATCGTCGTGGCCGTCGCGCTCGACCGCTACCGCAGCCGCTGAGCCGAACGGCTCGCTCTGCAAACACACACGGCCTGCGCGGCAGTCCGCGCAGGCCGTGGGCGTTCGGTGCAAACCGATCAGCTGGAGCCGATCAGAACGTGCCGATGACCGACGACACGCCGTTGCTGGTGATGGCGCCCAGCAGGTTGGCGCTCGGGTCGAGGGCGATCGCCTGGCAGGCGATCGGCAGGCCGGAGAGGCTCGGGTTGTTGGGAACGACCAGCGACGTCGTGGCCGTGGGGCCGCCGATCTGCACGTAGTTCTGCGCGGTGGCCAGGTTTACCAACTGCAGGCAGTCCGGCGTGCCGGGGACCGGCAGGCCCGGGTTGACCTGGGCCAGGCTCACCAGCAGCAGCGACAGGCTGGAGGTGGCCGGGATGTTGCTGGTGGTCCAGGTCAGCGTGTTGCCGATCACCGGGTTCGGGGCGCAGGCGAGTGCGAGCGCCGGGACGTCCGTGGCCGGCAGCAGGAGCGGCAGGGCCGTGGCGAGGCTGCGGCTGCCCGGATCGATGGTGGCGCTGCCCGGGGCGTAGCCCACGAGCCACTGGTCACCGAAGCTGCTGCCGCCCACTGCGTCGATGGTGCCGAATGCGATGTTCACCTGGCCGGTGGACAGGTTGAACTGGAACTGCACCGTGCTCGGGTTGGCGACGCCACCCGGGTAGCTCTCGACGTTGTCCCACGTGATGTAGGCGATGCCGCCGGCTTCCTCGAACTTGACCTGGCCGCTCGTGCCGATCGGGTCGTTGGGATAGAAGTCGTGGAAAGCCGACCAGCAGTTCTGGGTGAAACCCATGAACGCGGCGCCCGTGGGCTGGTAAGGCACGCCGTTGCCCGGGGGCAGCGAGATGAAGCCGTTGGAGCACACCTGCAGCGAGGTCGTGGTGCCGCCCGGGTAGGGGAACGCGGTGGACAGCGTGACTGCCACCTGCGCGTCGTCACCGAGCGTCAGCGCCGTGGCCGCCGCCGTGGGCGGGACGATGGTGTTGCCTGCGGCAAAGGCGAGCAGGTAGTTGGACCCGCCGGGGATCATCGTCAGCGTCGTGTTGCTCAGCGTGGCCGAGGCCGCGGCTGAGGTGCCGAAGAGCTCGTAGAACGAGGAGAACTGCGAGCCGCAGCCGGTGCCGTAGTTGACGTTCGACGCGCCGCAGTTGGCTGCCGTCTGCACGTAGCCGGTGCCAGCCGTCGTGAAGGTCAGGGCCTTGCCGCCGAGGTCCACGTTGTTGGCCGTGAACTGCTCGTAGATCAGGCGCGTGGTGGCGGTGTTGGGGCCGGGGTTGAGGTTGCTGCCGGGCACCGAGGCCACGGCGTTGCCCTCGGAAACGCCCACGATGGTGCTGGCCGAGCTCTGGGTGGTCGGGCTGTAGTAGAAGATGACATCGCCGCTCGCGAAGAGCTGCATCTGCACGGTGAAGATCGGGGCCGTGGTCGCGTAGTTCACGGCGTTCTGCCAGGTGATCACCGCCTTGCCGGGGATCGCGTTGTTGTAGAAGACCGCTCCGCTGTTGGCGGCGAGCATGTTGAGGTCGCGCCACAGGGCAGCGATGCGGGGCGACTGGCCCGCCGTGCCGCGCAGGTTGTTGAGCTGCGTCGCGGCGACCGTCGAGTAGCCGGTGCCCGTGCCGCCCACGGCCGCGGTCGTGCCGTTCGTGAGGAAGGCGACGCCATTCGTGTTGAACTGCACGGCGTCATAGGTGGCTGCGATGCCGCCCATGGGGAAGGTGAAACCCAAGGGCTGCACGGCGAAGAGCGTGTCGTCGCCGGTGCCGATCTGCGTGCCCAGATTGGTCTCGTAGCACTGGGCGGAGAGGGATGCGGCCAGCAGTGCTGCGGCGCACAGGGGGGAGAGCAGTTGCTTCATGATGGTTTCGAAGACGGAAGTGGAACGAACGTTGGATCCCGGGCCGCAGGGTCGTGGCCGTGAAGGGACAGATGAGGATACAGCCTATGCTTTTGGCATTCCTTGAACAGGGTCGCCGTGTCGCAGGGCTGCACCGAGGGCCGTGGCCGCCCTGTCCACGAGGGAACCGCCGCCGCGACTTCATGCGCCCGACCGCAAGCGCTCACGCCATGCGCGCGACGTAGTCCTCGATCATCCGCAGGAAGTCCTGCGCGAGGTTGGGTCCCTCGAGGGTGGTGACGTGCTGGCCGTCCACGAACACGGGCGAGCGCGGGGCCTCGCCGGTGCCGGGCAGGCTGATGCCGAGGTTGGCTGCCTTGCTCTCGCCCGGGCCGTTCACCACGCAGCCCATCACCGCCACCTGCAGCGTGGCCGCCTGCGGCTTGGTTGCCTTCCACACCGGCATGCGCGCGTGCAGGAACTGCTCGACCTGGCGGCTCAGTTCCTGGAAGTAGGTGGACGTGGTGCGGCCGCAGCCGGGGCACGCCGTCACCTGCGGGAGGAACGGGCGGATGTCGAGGGCCTGCAGGATCTGCTGTGCCACGCGCACTTCCTGCGTGCGCGAACTGCCGGGCTCCGGCGTGAGCGACACGCGGATCGTGTCGCCGATGCCCTGCTGCAGCAGGAGTGCGAGGCCTGCCGTCGAGCCGACGATGCCCTTCATGCC
>JBEATZ010000118.1:0-4871 GCA_041161695.1 Planctomycetota bacterium
GGCGCTTCGACGGCGTCGCCCACCACTTCCGCGATGCCGAACTCCGGGCCGATGGTCTTGCAGCCCTTGACGGTCATCCACTCGTTGTTGAGTCGCTGCATGCCGCCGCCGCGACCGGACATCACGCGGGCGTAGCGCACGTCCTTCCGCTCGGTCCATGCGCCGTCCTCGTCGACGAGGTAGGCGTACTGCTTCTTCTCCTTCACGGCGAACTCGAGCGAGCCGTCGGGCCCACTGACCTTGCCGAGTCCAACCATGTTCGACTGGCCGAGCAGCAGGAACACCTGCACGGGCTTCGTCATGTCGGCTGGTTCGCCACCTTGTGGTCGGCCCGTGGCGGCTGCGGCGAGGGCGCTGGTGCAGAGTGCGACGATGGGGATCAGGACGCGCAGGTTCATGCCGGCGAGATGTTACGCCGCCCGAGACGCTGCGATGCCCTTCGCCAGGATTCGCTGGCCTGACCAGCGCCGTTGCATGGGCCATCGCGGCATCCGTGGCCGTCTGGCTGCGCGGTTGCGCGCGGATCCGCACGGGGACGGGCACTTCACCCGGCAGGCGCAACTACGTCTCGATCGCGACGCAACTGCGCACTGGTGCCTGATGCAGTGGGCACCTGCACGCATTCGCATGTCGGGCGACTCTTCATGCGCTCACCCCCAGAAGCCCTGCGCCGCGGCCTCGTTCGGCTCGCCATTGCCACGAGCTGCGGCACGGTGGGCGTGCTGGCCTACTTCGTGGCGATCGCCCAGTACGACGCGAGGGCAGAGGAGACCGTGGCGCAGGTCGCTTCGCAGCGTGCCGCCGTGCTGCGGCTGCGGTGCGAAGCCGTCCTGCGCACCCTGGTGACCTTGCGTGCACGGATGGCGTCGGACGATGGCAAGGGTGTCACCAGGGCGGCCTTCCGGTCATTCGTCCACGAACTCATGCCACTGCACCCCGAGATCCTGGCGTTCGAGTGGGTGCCACGCGTCTGGGGCGTCGACCTCGCGGCCTTCGAGGCCGAGGCTGTGCGCGATGGGGCACCGGGTTACCTGGTCCATGGCCGGGCACCGGATGGCTCCGTGGCCGCCATCCCGCCAGCGCTCGTGCACTTTCCGGTCCACTTCGCCGAGCCCAACGACGGCAACGAGACGGTCCTGGGCTTCGACATCTACTCGAACGAGCGGCGCAGGCGTGCCGTGCATGCGGCCTTGCAGTCAGGTGCCGCGAAACTGAGCGATCCCCTCGAACTCGTCCAGGAACGCGGCCTTTCGACCGGCTACCTCGCGATGCTCGCCGTGCCCGAGCACGAGCAGAGTGGTTCAGGCCCCGCGCTGGCCGGTTTCCGTGGCCTCGTCATGGTTGCGCTGCGTGCCGAGGACATGCTCCGCGATGTTCCGCAGCATGACAGCACGGATCGATCGGCATCCGTCACCTTCCGGGTGATCGACGAGAGCGATCCCCGCAATCCACTCGAACTCAGTGTCGCGAATGGCCTGTCCCTGACGGGTGCGGTGGCATGGTGCGAGTTCGTGATCGACTTCGGTGGACGCCGATGGCGGCTGCTCGCCTATCCGCCGGCCGCACTCGTCGGGCCGGCCCGCTCGGTGCAGGCGGGCCTGATCGCATTTGCCGTCACCAGCCTCGGCCTTGCGCTGACCATGCTGGTGCGTCATGGCGCCCATCGGCGCCGCAAGCAGGAGATCCGCGAACGCGAACGCATCCTGCAAAGCGTTTGCAGCGGCCTGCACGAAGGCGTGGTCGTCGCAGATGAACATGGCAAGTTCGTGTTCTGGAACCATGCCGCAGAGCGCATGGTGGGCATCGGGGAGGAGGACCGCCCGCCCTCCGAGTGGACTGCGCACTACGGCATCTTCCTCCCGGACGGGGTGACGCCCTACCCGCCGGATGACCTTCCGCTGGTGCGCGCGGCGAGGGGGGAGTACGTGCAGGAAACCGATCTCCTCATCCGCAACGCGAGGGTTCCCGAGGGGCGGTGGCTCCGCATCAGCGCAGCTCCCATCGCCGACGAAGCCGGTTCGCATCGCGGCGGTGTGGTGCTGTTCCGCGACGTGACCGACCGAAAGGAGACGGAAGAACACGTCAAGCGCCTCGTCGCCGTGGTGGAGCAGACGGCCGATGGCGTGCTCATGACGGACGAGTCCGGGTGCATCGAGTACGTCAACCGGGCGTTCGAGGAACTGACGGGATGGACGAGCGCCGAGGTCCTCGGCAAGACGCCCCGCATCCTCAAGTCAGGCATGCACGAGGAGACCTTCTACAGCGACCTCTGGCATCAACTGGTGAAAGGCAAGGTGTTCCGGGACACGGTCGTCAACGCGCGCAAGGACGGCTCCACCTGGTACGCGGAGCAGACGATCACGCCGATCCTGGATGCGTCCCATCGCATCACCCACTTCGTTTCCGTGATGAAGGACGTCACCGAACGTCGCCGCATGCTCCAGCAGGAGACCGAGATCCGGATGGCCGCGAAGATCCAGGAGCAACTCTACCCCCGGTCCCTGCATGCGAGCCGGGCCGCCGACCTCGGTGGGTTCGTCCTCTCTGCGAGCGAGACCTGCGGCGACTACTACGACTGGATGATGTCCTCCGACGGCGGCCTCAGCATCGTGGTGGCAGACGTCGTGGGGCACGGCCTCGGTGCGGCCCTGATCATGGCGGAGACGCGAGCCTACCTGCGGATGCTCGCGCTCGAGTCGCAGCCGCCTGCCGAAGCGGTGAAGCGGCTCGATGTCCTGCTGCGCGCGGACCTCGTGGACGGGCAGTTCGTCACGATGATCCTGCTGCGCGTGGACGTCGCCCGTCGCAGGCTCACCTACGCGAATGCCGGTCACCCGCCGGGTCGCATCCTCGACCGCAAGGGCAACCTGAAGGCCACCCTGCCGAACACCGGCTACCCGCTGGGACTCTGGCCCGATGCAGCCCAGGTCGATTCCGGGGTCCTCGTGATCGAGGAGGGCGACCTGGTCGTGCTCCTCAGCGACGGCATCACCGAGTGCCGCAACACGGAGGGGCAGTTCCTCACGGAAGCGCCGGTCCTGAAGCTCGTCATGGAGCATGCCTCCGAACCTGTGCCTTCGATCCTTGCCCGGGTACGCAAGATGGTGCTCACGTTCACGGGTGGTGGCCGTCCACAGGACGACGCAACGATCGTCATCTTCCGTGTCCGCCTCGTGCCCAGTTCAGGTCGCGTGCCCGGGGTACAGGACGTCGCAACTCCAGGTCCAGACCTCCTCCTCGCGTCTCCCTTTGGCTGCGACCCGCTGTCCCTCGTCGAATCGTGCGGAGGCCGGCCGTTGTCAGGGCACGGCCCTCGCTCCGGGGGCGAATCAACCCGCCTCGGTCGCAACCCGCTTCCTGGTCCCGGTGAGGCTGCGCCACTCGAGCAGCAGCAGCAAGAGGGGCCATAGGCCTGCGATCGCGTAGTTCCACACCTGGTGGAACGGCCCGAAGCTGCGCAGTGCGAGGTAGGGCACGTAGGCCAGCGGGCCCAGCCAGCCCAGCAGTTCGACGGCGCGGCTCACCACCGGGGCCCGGGCGAGCGCGAGGAATGGCAGCCACCACAGGTGGTACCAAGGCGCGAAGTTGGGCATGGCCAGCAGCAGGAACGCCGCCAGCGCCAGCACGCACCATTGCGCGAACTGCGCGGGTTCGGCCACGCGGCGCAGGCCCATGACCACGATGCCAAGCACCGCGAGGGCCCCGCAGACGAACACCACGCTGCCGGCCGCGTGGCCGAACAGTTCGGTGGCCATCCACGACAGGCTCGACCGGCGGATCGCCGGCTGGTCGACGAGGAACTGCAGTGCGCCCGGTTCGAGGAAGTAACGCCACGCGAACAGGGCGAGCAGCACGGCTGCCGCGAGCGCGCCGAGACCGAAGGCGATCGTCTTCCCCCGGGCGACGGCGTGTGCGAGGAACAACGGGCCGGTCGGCAGCAACCCGTGCTTCACCAGCACCGCGCTGCCGTAGGCAAGGGTGCTGCCGCCGATGCGGTCGCGGGCGATGGCCAGCAGGCTCGCGGCCAGCAACACGGCCACGATCGCGTCGTTGTGGCCGGAGCTCGCACACTCCAGCACGAGCAGCGGGTTCCAGACCCAGAGCGCGAGGCCGCGGTGCGCCTCGCGTTCCCCCTGCAGGGTGCGCAGCGTCGCGTACACGAGCCATCCTGCGCCAAGGTGGCAGAGTGCGCCCAGCAACTTGAAGGCGTACACCGCGCCCCAGCCGGCCGTGCCGGTGATGGCGCCGATGCAGACGCACAGCCACGCGGCAACCGAGTTGACCGGGCCGTAGGGCGAGAAGCTCTGCTGCCACTCTGCGCGCTCGTGCCAGCCGGCCATGGCTCCTGCAGTGGCGGGGTCGGCGGCCATGGCCGCGGTCGTCACGAGGTACGGGTTGTGGCCGAGGTGCTCGATGCGCCCGCGCGCGACGTAGTCGAACACGTCGCTGCTGAGGAACGGCGGATGCAGCCATGCGATCGCCGTGACGATCGCGCCCGCGCCGAGGATCCAGCGCGGCGCGAGGCTGGTCGCGCGGCGCACGCACTGGGCGTAGGCGGCGCCGCCGAAGCCGATGGCCGCGAGCATGCCCAGTGCCTCGGCCACGTGCAGCCACTCGGCCCACGCGCCGCCCCAGAACCAGGCGTGCCGGATCGCGACGAGCAGCAGCACGCACTGTCCGATCACCGCATACCCGAGCAGCCGCCCCGTCGACCATTCGCCGGGCAGGGGACTGTCGGGCTTCCGGTCCATCAGCTCTCCGGCAGGCGCGTGAGCACTTCTGCGCCCGACTCCGAGATGAAGATGGTGTGCTCGGTCTGCGCGACGCGCGTGCCGGGCTTCTCGCACAGCGGCGGGTAGTCCTCGATCAGG
>JBEATZ010000125.1:0-4796 GCA_041161695.1 Planctomycetota bacterium
CACGGGCACCGTGGCCTTCACCAGCGAGGTCGTCGCGGATCCGCAGGACACGGCAGCAGCGCAGCACACCCGTCTCCGCGTGCGCTCCACGCCGGGCCTGCTCGACATCGACCCGCGCCGCATCCCCGGGTACCCGTCGGAACTGAGCCTGCGCGAGCCCTGGCTGGTGCAGAACGCCCCCAAGGTGGTGGTGGTGTGCGAGTACGAGGCGGGCGGCCGTCCCGATCCCGTCACCCAGCAGCCGATTGGCGACAACCCGGCCTACTTCCTGACCTTCTCGCCGTCGCCGCTGCCCAACACCAACGGCACCCCGAGCGCGCCCACCGAGAACATCTCGCCCTTCGCCGGCGCCGTGATGCGCTTCACCAAGCCCGTCGACCTCGACACGGTGAAGCCCGCCGACACCTTCTTCTTCGCGACGCGCAACCTGCTCGACCAGGCCGCGATCGACGACTTCGTGGCCACGGTCAAGAACGACCCGACCAACCCGGCGAGCCGCGGCATGGACCCGCTGGCGTTCAACCAGGACAAGTTCTGGACGCCGCACCTCGTGGCCTCCCGCGTGGCCGACGAGGATGGTTCGCAGACCGCGCTGCGCCTGCAGCCGATCTCGGGCTTCTACCTCGATGACCGGATGCGCAACCCGCAGCCGAACGAGGACTTCCGTTACTTCCTGCACATGGTCACCGGTCCTTCGGGGATCCGCGACCTGTCGGGCAACTCGGTGGACCTGCAGGCGGACGTGGTGGAGCGCTCCGAGAGCGTGGTGATCCCCTTCAGCCTCGACACCCGCAACTCGGGCACGAGCCCGCTGTTCGAGAACAACCTCGCCGTGTCGATCGTGCGCCGCAACGCCACCGAGGACGAGGACTGCATGCCCTCGTACTACTGGCCGTCCGAGGTGCAGCCCCCGGGGGTTGCCGCCCGCTACGAGGCCTTCGCCCTGCAGGATCTGTTCGGCGCGTTCTTCTACCTGAACGGCGAGCTGCAGGCCCGTCCGACCACGCGCGTGCGCAAGGTGGCCGACAACCTCAACCAGGCGCCCGTGGCCTCCCAGAACTCGCCGCTGCGCTGGTGCCCGACCACCGTCGCCGGTGAGGAGCAGATCCCTTCGAACAGCGCCACGGCGGTGTTCCCCCAGCCGATCCAGAACCCGCTCAATCCCTACGGTTCGCGCCTGCAGACCTTGTGGCGCGAGATCGACCTGAGTCTCTCGCGCGTCGACCCCTTCGACTTCAACCTCGACATCGAGCAGATGTACTGGGCGCCGTTCGCCGGCGGCACCATCAGCTTCGACGAACTGGACCGCACGAGCCTGTTCCTCGGCCACAGTGAGCGTCGCCCCGAGCCCTGCGTGGGCAACTTCAGCGCGCTCCCGACCTTCCCGGACTCGGGCCTCAACCTCAACTTCAACGACAACTACGTCGCCAACAAGCGCGCCAACGTCTCGGGCGTGGAGAGCCAGCCCCTGCCCTTCCCGGCCTACGTCGACACCCCGCTGGTGATCGACCCGGCCCGCAGCGTGCTCGAGCCGAACCAGGTCAACCGCTTCCTGCCGCTGCCCGAGTTCCGCAAGCCGTACTTCGTCTACCGCGACGAGACGGTGATCGAACAGGGCTGCATCACGGGCACGGGCGCCGACATCCAGAACGGCCTCGCCACCTACAACCCGTGGATCATCACCCCGTGGTCCAACGGCAACGGCCGCCGCGTCGCGCCGGTGGGCACCACGCTCACCTTCATCGACGCCTTCTGGAACAACTGCGTCAACTACCTGATGAACAACAACCGTGTGCTGGACCAGTACACGGATGGTCTCACGGGCAACATCGCGCTGCCGCTGCTGGGTGACTTCTGGACCTACTGTGACTCGCCCAACCTGCCTTCGGGCAACGGCTACGTCGCCCTGGGCACGAACGGCTGGCAGACCGCGCTGACCGTGCAGTCGGACCCCAACCCGAACTTCCGCGCCTACTCGGGCGGTCGTCCGCCGGCAGGCGCCTCGCCCTCCATCTGCGTGGGCCCGGGCGGCAACCAGTGGAACGTGGCTTCCGGTGGCTATGGCGCCGGTGGCTCGGTGACGCGTTCGCGCGACAACACCTTCTACTGGATCATGATCGACTTCCTGAAGCGCGCCACCGTGGCGACCAACGGGTTCGTCGACATCCTCAACCCGCACCGCGTGTACATCGGCGCGAGCCAGCCGATCAGCCCCGACCCGCGCCTCGGGCCGTTCTTCCCGGCCGGGGCGACGGACCGCGTGCCGCAGAACATCCTCCCGGTGTTCTCGTACGACTTCGATCCGCCGCTCACCAGCCTGCCGAGCGGCACCAGCGTCGTGGCCCAGTTCCGCGGCGCGGGCATCGTCGACCCCGGCAGCACGCTGACGAACCTGCAGGGTCCGTGGTACTGGTCGCAGTGGGTCAACCAGGGCACCTTCTACCCGGCGACGATCCGCACGATCCTGCGTCCGAGCTTCGAGAACTTCGCCCAGGACCCCTTCAAGGCGGCGGATGCCCACATCCGCAAGTTCGACGACCGGCCGCCGCAGGGCACGACGCAGCCGCGCAACTGGTGGACGTACCTCTACAACCGCACCGTCACCAGCTACGTGCAGGACCCCAACCAGCTCACCAACCCGACGTACCTGTCGGGCTTTGCGGGTCCCAACGAGGGGTTCACCCCCCGCGACGTGCGCTACGTCAACTGGCGCTTCCTGATGAGCAACAACACGGCGGCGAACCCGCCGGTGTCGCCCACCATCGACACCTTCATCTTCTCCTACCGTTTCCAGCGCAGCAACTGAGGCACGCCCTCGCAACCCCGCCGACGTTCCTGCGTCTCTCCCCGAAGAAACCGACCCTCTGCCTGCAATCCCTGAAACCTGCCGCGCGGTCATCCGGACCAGCGGCGATCCAAGATCCATGATGCACAACCACACCCAACGGATCTCGTCCTGTGC
This sequence comes from Planctomycetota bacterium, assembly GCA_041161695.1. GTDB lineage: Bacteria > Planctomycetota > UBA1135 > UBA1135 > UBA2386 > JBEATZ01. The sequence continues at coordinate 2,963 of JBEATZ010000125.1, forward strand.
GATCCTCGCCCTCGCTCTGCTGGCTGCGTGCTCGAGTGGCGACGACTCCTCCGGAGGCGGCGGCAGCTTCCTCGTGCTCAAGACGGAGCCGCTGAACAACGGCCGGCTCTACCTCAACGAGCCGATCCGGGTGGACTTCACCACGAACGTCGACCTGAACTCGGCCAACCTCAGCACCTTCTCGTTCCAGGTCCTCGACCAGAACGGGACTCCGGTCTCCGAGCAGCCCACGGGTCGCTTCGAGGTCGGCACGAGCCCCGGTGACGAGGTGCCCGGCAGGCGCCTGCTGTTCATCCCGCGCTTCCCGACCAACGACACCTACGACAACGGTGGCTTCCGCCCCGGCCGCACGTACCTGGTCTCGCTGGTGGCAGGCAACCCGCGCAACGGCACCGTGCTGCGCAGCGACGCGGGCAAGGGCCTGGGTGTGCCCGTTTCCTTCAGCTTCAGCACGGCCGACGGCACCACGCCGTCGCAGCTCTTCCGCGACACGCTGCCCGGCGGCCCGCGCAAGACCTCGTTCACCATCACCCCGTCCCCGGACAACGACGGCCGCGTGGTGTTGAACAAGTTCGGCGCGCCGGCCCTCGAACTCCGCCTCGGCTTCGACCAGGCGCTCAACCCCAACTCCAGCAACGTCCCGGTCGCCCTCGACACCGACCCGCTGCTGCGCTCCATCAACCAGCGCGGCCGCGTGTTCCTCGAGTACGACGATCCGGAGCCGGCCATCGGCTTCAACAAGTGGATCCCTGCGGACGTCGAGCTCGAGGGCAACGACCTCAGCGGCGCCGTGCTGGTGCTGCGTCCCGTGGGCGTGCTGCCCAACAACGCCACGGTCCGCGTGATCGTCGAGAACACCCTCGAGGACATCTCCGGTGAGTCCAACGTCGCGAACGCCGCCTACAACCGCGTGTTCGCCACGTTCCGCACCCGCACGTCCTACGACCCGCAGTTCGACGCGGTGGTGGAGAGCTTCGACGATGCGGACACCATCAACTTCGAGGCACCCTTCCTCGAGCCCACGGCCGAGGTCGAGAACGGCTTCGTGAAGGCGGGATTCGACTTCGAGGGCACCAACACGACCCTCGAGTACCGTCCGACGATCAGCGAAGTGGTGCTGAGCACCGACTTCACGCAGGTCATCCCGAGCAACGGCAGCCCGTTCAACGTGTCGGGCGGCGTGTTCAACTTCCGCAACGTGACCATCCCGGCCGGCGTGCGCGTGCGCGGCGTCGGTTCGAACCCGATGGTGTGGCTCGTCACCGGTGACTTCCGCGTGGCGGGCGAACTGAGCGTCCGCGGCGGTGACGGCCAGCGCGTCGACACCCTGAACTCGGCCAACTTCCCCTCCGCAGGCGGCGTCGGCGTGTGCTCCGGCGGCAACGGCGGCAAGGGCAGCCCGAGCGGCACCCAGCGCGACCTCTCGGGTCAGTCTGGCTTCGGTCCCTTCCAGCGCACCGGTGGCGGTGGCCGCCCCGGCCAGCTGTCCTGCCAGGCCGCCTGCGGCCGTGGTTCCGGTGGTGGTGGTGGCTCGATGTCCACCCAGGGCGACCCGAACTACAAGCAGCTCGCCGGCACCGGCACCACGTTCCAGCAGCAGCGCGGCGTCGGCGGCCAGGGCTGCCAGGGCGCAGCCGGCTCGGCTTCGCGCAGCCTGCAGGGCGGCGAAGCAGGCCCGACCGTGTTCTCGGACGCCCGCACCGACAACAACTTCTGGGGCTCGGCGGTCAACGTCCAGCGCCAGATCCGCATCGCCGGTGAGCTGGCCTCGCCGCGCGGCGGTGGTGGCGGCGGCGGTGGTGGCGACCTCTCCAACTCCGGTGGCTGCAACCCG
>JBEATZ010000127.1:0-8376 GCA_041161695.1 Planctomycetota bacterium
CCCGCACCTGCCGCTGCGCGGGTTCTGAGCGAACCCGCGCGTGGTCAGCTGCCCTTCTTCACCGGCACGGACTGGTTGGCGTTCGCCTTCGCGCTGCGGCCGGGCGGCCTCTCGTTGAACAGGACCTCGTAGCGCACGCGCGCCTTCACCTTGTCCGCGGGCACGGGCTTCGTGGCGGTCAGGGTGACGCGGAACAGCAGGTCGGCACCGGGACGCACGGCCTCAGGACGGTCGCCGCCGGGAACGGCGTTGATCTGGTCGGCCACGGCGCTCACGCCCTCGGGCAGTTCGTCGACGGTCGCCGAGAACTGCACCGTGTGGGCGAAGCGGTTGGTGAAGCGGAACTCGAACGTGCTGCCGTTCCACTCGGGGCCAGGCACCATCAGCGACGAGGCGCTGAGGCTGTCCTTGGGCATCGTGTAGAGCACGGGACGCTCCCCCAGTTCGCACGCGATGCCGATGAACTCGGGGTGGCTCTCGGGGTGCATGTCGAACACCTTGCCACGGTCGTCCACGGCACGAGCGACGAGACCCTGCGCATCGACCTCCACCGACCAGAAGTGGAGGACCGAGCCCTGCCGCGCGAGGTACCAGCGCCCGCCGTAGGTGACGGGACGCGGCGGCCTGCCGAAGCAGCCGTCACCGAGGTAGACGATGCCGTTGGGGTCGACCTTGCCATCGCGCAGCGGGTGCGTGCGCTTGAAGGTGTGGTCGTGGTTCTCGAAGGCGAGGTCGATGCCGTGCTTCTCGAACAACGGCATCCAGTGCTTCCTGCCAGCGACGGAGTAGGTGCCCTCGAAGTCGCGGTTGCTGGGCCAGAACGGCACGTGGTAGACGGCGATCTTGTGGGGCACGAGCGCGTGCTCGCCGAGGGTCACGTCGAGCCACTGCGTTTGTGCCCCCTCGTGGGGCGCGGTGTGCGAGGTGTCGAGGATCCACGTCGCGAGGTTGGAGCCGAACCGACGCACGAAGTACGAGGATCCGCCCTGCGGGAAGAAGCCGTACCAGAAGGGCGCCTCCTTCTCCGTCTTGAGGAAGCTGCCGCGCACCTCGTGGTTGCCGATGGCGAGCACCATGGGCACCGAGCGGCCGTCGCGCGTGACCATCTCATCCGCCCAGTACTCGAACCACGTGTCCCACCTGCCGACGTTGGCGAGGTTGCCGTCCGCGTAGGCGATGTCGCCGCCCACGATCGCGAAGTCGGGGTCGAGGCGCGCGGCCTCCCGCAGCAGGTGGCGCGTTTCCGCGCCCGGCCCCATGTCGCCGCCGGTGACGAAACGCAGCGGGGTGCCGTCGTGAGGGATCGTGCGCACCACGTGTTCCCGCGAGATGCCGTGCACGGGATCGCCGGCAACCAGGTGGATGCGCGCGCCGGGCACGAGATCCTTCAGCTCCACGCGGTGGATCCAGCGGTCGTTGAGACCCTCGATGCGCATGCGCTCGCCGCGGGCCTGGTTGCGGTACTCGGCAACGCGTGCGGCGCGCGGTTCCGTGTCCCACCACACGCGCGGCTCGATCGTCTTCTCGCCGCGGGTCATGAAGTTGACGCACAGCGTGGTGCCCGTGTCGCCGGTCCACGTGAACCACACGTGGCTGGGCGCGGACTGGGCGGCGAGGACCGCAGCGAGGAGCAGCGGGGCGAGCAGGGCGCGGACGAGCATGGTGCGAGAACGTCCCAGCTGCCCGGAACTCCCGCAAGACCCGGATTCAGAGGACCCTGCTGTGGAGTTGGTAACCGGCGCGGATTCCTGAGCACTGCTTCCTGTCGCGGGGCGAGTTGCCCCCGGCAAGGAGCCCCATGGACCTGTCCTCGTTCGTTCCGCCCCGCTGCCCCAACCTCTCCTGCCAGAACCACCACAGCCCCAGGACCAACTTCTTCCTGCGCCACGGCTCGTACACGGTCCTCTGTCGCAGCCACCCCATCCCACGCTATCGCTGCAAGGACTGCCGCAAGACCTTCGGATACCAGACCTTCCGAGCCGACTACCGCGACCAGCGCCCCGAGCTGAATGCGGTGATCCTCGAGCGTCACACCGGCGGCCAGAGCCTACGTCGGCTCGCCATGGACCTGCACATCGACATCCACGGCATCCAGAAGAAGGCCCGCAAGCTCGCCCGCCACGGGGAGGCACTGGACGCCAACTTCCTGCGCAAGCTGCCCGAGGGCCGCACCTTCCTGCTCGACGAGGCCGAGACCTTCGAGCAGGACCACATCCGGCCGCTCACGGTGCCGGTCCTGATCGAGAAGCAGAGTGGCATGGTGATCGCCTGCGGCGTGGCGCCGATCCGCAGGCTGGCGCGCAAGGGCAGCCCTCGGCGCAGGCGTCAGGAACGGATGGAACAGGTCGAGGGCAAGCGCAAGGACCGGAGCCGCGCGTGCGTGACGGGCGTGCTGCAGAAGCTCGCCAATCTGCTCCAGGATCGAACCTGCATCCTTCGCACCGACGAGAAGCAACTCTACGCGACTCTGGTCCGCAAACTGTTCGCCGACCGCGCCACGCACCGGACAACACCCAGCCGGGCGCCGCGAAACACCTTCAACCCGCTGTTCCCGATCAACCACACGCTGGCGCGATTTCGCGACCTCGGCTCGCGCCTGCACCGGCGCAGCTGGTGCGTGAGCAAGAAGGCTGTAGGACTGGAGACGCAGCTCGAACTGCTGCGGCTGTACCGCAACTACATCCGGCGCAGGACCAACGGCGAGGCCGCGCACCGGACGCCGGCATGGCACCTGGGCCTGATGGCCCGGCAGCTGACCTATGCGGAAGCGTGCTCGTGGCGACAGGACTGGGGGCTGCTCAGTTGCCACCCGATGAGCGTGGACGGGATGCTGACCGTGGCGGCGTGAGGGGAGAGGTATCGTGGCCCAGGATCGATTACAGCCACCGCCCCTCCACAGCAGGGTCATCTGTATCCGACGGGTGATGGCCACTCCTTCATGTGCAGCGCCAGCAGCGCCATCGCAGTGCCGTAGCCCGCCGAGCGACCGAACTGCCGGTCGTTCCACGTGCCGTCCGCATCGCGAGAACGGGCCAGCACCCGGTGCAGCCGCTCGCGCAGTGCGTCGCGCCGGGCGGAATCAGCCACCTGTTCGATCGCCTGCGCGCAGGCCGTGTGCCCGAACAGGAAGTAGTAGGGGGCGATGCCGTAGGGCTCGACGTGGGTGCCGGTCTGGCTCTTGCGTACTGCCAGTGCGTCCCATTCGGTGAAGAACAGTTCGATGGCGCGTTCGAGCCTTGCCTCGTCGCCGCGCCCTGCGAGCCTGAGCGTCACCTCGCACAGCGTTGCGCGCGCAGCCGAACTCGGCGTCCGGTTCATCATGCCGAGCTGCGCTTCGTCCAGTTCGGCCTGGCTGCGCGCCGGCGCGCCATAGGCGTAGCCGCCCGGCTTCGCGCGGGAGCGTTCGAGGGCATCGAGCGCCTCGGTGACCACCTGCTCGGGCACGTCGTGGCCGCGGGCGCGCGCGTGGAACAGCGCCTGCAGCGCCGGCGCCGTCATGAAGGTCGAGGCCTGGTTGGCGGGGTTGCGGAAGCCGCGCCGCAGCGAGTAGTTCCAGCCGCCGGACTTCGGGATCGCAGCATCCACGAGCGCCTGCACGAGCCACGGAATGCGTGCGGTCACGGCATCGAGCAGCTTGCCCTCGACGGCCTTGCGGTCCGCCACGTGCAGCAGCAGCTGCAGCGCGTAGACATGGCCCCAGCCCCGCACGTCGTAGGTGCCGATGAAGGCATGGGACATGCGCGGATGGTCGAGGGTCTCGAGCACGAAGCGCAGGCCCTTCTCGAGCGCGGCCTTGCGCGGTTCGTCCTGCGCGAAGCCGGGCGCGGCGAGCAGGCCCATGCACGCGATGGCCGTGCCGCCCACGCGGTAGCCCACGGGCAGCTGTCCGCGATCCTCGCGATAGACACCCTCGTAGGGCCACTGGTCCCCCGATGGCCCTTCCTGCAGGCGCAGCATGGCGGCCACGGCCTCCCGGGTGGCCGCATCGGCGTCGAGCGGCGCTGCATCGGGGACCGGGAAGGCCGTGAAGCGGATGGGCGCTGCAGCTGCAGGCTGCATGCCGGGGTCCTTCTTGCCGCCCTTGCCGGCTGCCTCGGGCGCAGCCTCCTGCGCGAGGGCCAGCGATGCGAGCAACACCACGCCGAGCACACGGAACATCACCCATGCCTCCGCACGGGCAACGAGCGCAGCGCATTGGCCTCCTCGGCGTGCTCGCCGATGAAGGCCTCGGCCACGGGATCCCATGTCAGCGGCTTGCCCAGCTGGTAGCCGATGACCGCGAGCTGGCAAACAGTGGCGGTGCGATGACCGATCTCGGCCGTGCACACGGGATCGCGCCCCTCGCGGATCGCATCGAGGAAGTCCGCGATGTGGTTGCGGTTGCGCGGCAGCCGCACCTCGCCCTCGCGCGGCTCGGCCAGCAGCTCGGGCGCATCGGGCGCGTTGCGGTCGGTGCCGTGGTACGCCTTGATGTGGCCGCGCGAGCACTCGATGGTGCCGAACTCGCCCTCGAAGGTGCAGTCGGTGGGACCGCCGTGCACCAGTTCGGTGCCGTTGGCATAGACGAGCCGTAGGCCGCGCGTGGCACCTGCCTCGGCAGGCGGGATCACCTTGCGCGGGCCGCTCGCATCCATGCCCAACGCCCACTGCACGATGTCAAAGTGGTGCGCGCCCATGTCGGCGAGGCCGCCGTTGCAGTACTCGCGGAACCGGCGCCAGTCGGGGTAGTGGCCGTGCATGCCCTCGGGGCAGAGGACCTTGTTGAAGCCGCGCATGGGCGCCTGGCCGAGCCAGCCGTCCCAGTCGATGCCTGCAGGCAGCGGTTCCTCGGGCAGGTCGCACGGCACCGGCGGGTTGCCGGTGTGGACGGTGACCCTCTGCACGTGGCCGATGCGCCCGTTGCGCACCGCCTCGGCTGCGCGCACGAAGTTGTGGGCATACTCGCTGCGCTGCTGCGACCCGGTCTGGAAGCAGATCCTGCCGGTGTGCGCGGCGGCAGCGATCGCGCGCCCCTCGCTGATGGTGAGCGACAACGGCTTGTCGCAGTACACATGGATGCCCGCCAGCGCCGCGGCGATGGACGGCTCGGCATGCTGGTGGTCCGGCGTGGTGACGACCACGGCATCGATGGCGCGATCGGCCACGATCTCGCGCCAGTTGCGGGCGATGCGGCACGCGCCCGCACCGCGCCGTTCGTCGACGCGGCGCTGTCCCTCCTTCGCCCGCGCCTCCACCACGTCGCAAACCGCAACGATGTCGACCTGTTCGTCGGCGAGGAACCCGCCGTACACCTCGCGGCCACGGACCCCGAAGCCCACGAGGCCGACGCGGATCCTGCCCTGGTGCGGCGCGCGCACGAGTGGCTCCGGCGCGATGCCGTGCAGCAACGGGTCGTGGACCCAAGCCTTCGTGCGCGAAGCGCTGGCGCAGCCTGCGGCCCCGAGTGCGCCAAGTGCAACGACGGACGAGCGGATGAAATCGCGACGATCCGGACTGTGGCTCATGGCGCAAGGTTGGCGCGGCGGCGCGCCCCGCGCAAGCGCACGTTGTCAGGCGAGGATGTCGCGCACGACCTTGCCGGCCACGTCGGTGAGCCGGTAGTGCCGGCCCTGGAAGAAGTGCGTCAGCCGCTCGTGGTCGATGCCCAGCAGGTGCAGCATCGTGGCATGCAGGTCGTGCACGTGGACGCCCCCTGCCGTGACGTTGTAGCCGAAGTCGTCGGTGCTCCCGTGGATGTGGCCCGGCCGGATGCCGCCGCCCGCCATCCACATGCTGAAGCAGCGCGGATGGTGGTCGCGGCCGTAGTCGTTTGCCGTCATGCGGCCCTGGCAGTAGGCGGTGCGCCCGAACTCGCCACCCCACACCACGAGCGTGTCGTCGAGCAACCCGCGCTCGGCGAGGTCCTCGACCAGAGCCGCAGCCGGCTGGTCGGTCTGGCGGCACTGGTGCGAGATGCCGCCGGGGAGCGAGCCGTGCTGGTCCCAGCCCTGGTGGAACAACTGCACGAAGCGCACGCCGCGCTCGACCAGCCTGCGCGCCAGCAGGCAGTTGGCGGCAAAGGTGCCGGGCTCACGCGAGGCCGCGCCATAGCGCTCGAACGTGGCCGCCGACTCCGCCGAGGTGTCGGTCGCCTGCGGCACGCTCAACTGCATGCGGAATGCGAGCTCGGCCTGCGCCGTGCGCGCGTCGATCTCGGGATCGCCCTCGCGCGCCGAGGCATCGCGGCCCATGCGCGCAAGGGCATCGAGCACGGCGCGACGGTCGTCACGGCCGACGCCCGCGGGATTGGAGAGGAACAGCACGGCATCCTTGCCCGCCCGGAACTGCACGCCCTGGTGCTCGCTGGGCAGGAAGCCCGATCCCCACAACCGCGCGTAGAGCGGCTGGTCGCGCGAGGCGTCCTTCGACACGAGCACGACGAAGCTGGGCAGGTCGGCGTTCATCGAGCCGAGGCCGTAGCTGAGCCACGACCCCATCGATGGACGGCCCGCCACCTGGTTGCCGGAACAGAAGTAGGTGATCGCCGGGTCGTGGTTGATCGCCTCGGTGTGCACCGCACGCAGCACGCAGATGCGATCGACGATGCGCGCGGTGTGCGGCAGCAGCGAACTCACCTCGATGCCGCTCGCGCCGTGCGGCGCGAAGTCGGCAAAGGAAGCGGCCACCGGCAGCACGGCCTGGTTGCCGCTCATGCCCGTGAGGCGCTGGCCGCCACGCACGCTGTCGGGCAGCGGCTTGCCGTGGTGCGCGCGCATGGCAGGCTTGGGGTCGAAGGTCTCGAACTGCGAGGGACCGCCGGCCTGGAACAGGTAGATCACGCGCTTCGCCTTCGGGGCGAAGTGCAACCCGCCGTGCGGCACCGGGTCCTGCAGCGCGCCGGGACGCACGATGTCGGCGAGCGCAAGCGCGCCGAGGCCCAGGCCTGCGCCGTGGAGGAACTGCCTCCGGGTCGAGGGATGCACGTTCATCGCACCACCATGGCTGCGTCCGAGGCGAGGATGGCCGTGCAGGCGGCGGCAAGGGCAGCGAGCTCGGGATCCTCGATGCCGCAGGCGGCCTTGGCGTCGGCAGGCGCCGCCGCGTAGCGGGCGGCCTGCGTTGCCAACAGCTCGCGCAGCGCATCGAGTTCTCCGGTCGTGGGCGACCGCGTGCAGGCGAGGCGAAAGGCGCGCACGATGCGCTTGTCGCGATCGGCTGCCTCGGCCATGGCGCGGCGCGCGAGGGCCACCGCGCACTCCACGAACACGGGATCGTTGAGCACCACCAGCGACTGCAACGGCGTGTTGGTGGCGCTGCGGCGCGGCATGCAGGCCTCGCGCGCGCCGGCATCGAAGGCCTGCAGGTTGGGCACCGGCACGGTGCGCTTGCGGAAGGTGTAGAGGCTGCGGCGGTGCGCGCCCTCGCCCTGGTCGACGCCGTAGCCGCCGCCCTGACCGGCATCCTCCCACAACCCTGCGGGCTGGAATGGTCGCACCGACGGACCGCCGAGCTTCTCCACCAGCAGCCCCGAGGCCGCGAGCGCCTGGTCGCGCAGCACCTCGGCCGACAAACGGAAGGACGGGCCGCGCGCGTGGTGCGCATTGTCGGGATCGGCAGCACGGGCCGGTGCGCCCACCGCCGAGGCCTGCGCGAACGTGGCACTCAGCACCATGCGGCGCAGCAGGTGGCGCACGTTCCAGGCGCTGCCGGGCGTACCGTCGCCGTGCACGAAGTCGTGGGCCAGTGCATCGAGCAACTGCTGGTTCGCGGGCACGGTGCCCTGCATGCCGAGGTTCTCGGCCGTCTCGACGAGGCCGCGGCCGAACACCTGCGTCCACAGCCGGTTGACCGCGACGCGCGCAGCAAGCGGGTTGCGCGGGTCGAGCAGCCACTGCGCGAGGCCGAGGCGGTTGCGCGGCAGCGCCGGGTCGAAGGCCAGTACGGCCTCGACGGCGCCCGGTTCGACGCGCTGTGCGAGGTCCGGCTGGTCGTAGGCGCCGCGCTTCAGCACGTGGGTCGGAGGCGCCCATGGCGAGTCGGCCATGCACACGAAGGTGGGAATGGCATCGAGGTGCGCCGCAAGCGCCCGCTGCGCAGCGCGCAACCGCTCCCTGGTCGCGGCCACCTGCTCGTCGATGCTGTCGACGACGTGGACCTCGACCGCCTGCGGGTCGATGTCCACCTCGAGGCCGTCGGCGATGGCGAGCAGCCGCACCTGCGCGGTCGAGAGCGCCTTGCGCCAGATGCGCAACTCGTCGATGGCCCCGCTGCGGAAGCCGTTGCCGCGCGAGCGCGAGCCGATCTCGAGCACGTTGCCCTTGAGCGGCCCGTCGAGCGCATCGCGTACCACCTCCACTGCAGCAGGCGCGCCGTCGACGTGGATGCGCAGCCCTGCCG
>JBEATZ010000136.1:0-6512 GCA_041161695.1 Planctomycetota bacterium
GGCGCGAGGTAGCGCCAAGAGCGGCGCTCAGCGGGCGTGCGCCTGACGCCAGGCCGCCATCGACGCGCCGAGGTGCTCGCGCGGCGGCAGCGTGATGCCAAAGGCCTGTAACCCCACCGGGCCGCGGAAGCCGACCGCATCGAGGCCGTCGAGGAACTGCCGCAAGGAGTGCGTGCCCTTGCCGAGCGGCTGGATGAGCTCTTCCCAGCCCGTCCCGTCGGTCTCGGCCCCGTTCACGGTTGCGGCGAGCAGCCTCCGTCCGGTGCGTCCGAGGGCCCCGCGCACGTCCGCGTCGTCGGTGGTCGCGAGGTGGTGGCAGAGGTTGAAGCACAGCCCCAGCCGCGGGTCGTCGATGGCATCCGCGAGGCGGAGGGCATGTTCGGTGGTCTCGAGCCAGAAGCCCTGGTGCGGATAGAGGGCGATCTCGACACCCGTGATACGCGATTCCTCCAGCAGGCTCCTCAGGGCCACGGAGGCCTCGAGGTCGCCTGCTGTGTCCCGCAGCGGCGCCTGTTCGTGCCGCAGCGCCAGCCAGAGCATGCCGGGCCCACCGGCCAACTCGCGCATGGCGCGCCGGAGCGGCTCGAGCCGTGGTCCCAGCACGCGCAGCGGGTTCGACTCGATGGCAGGGATGGCGGGAAGGTCGAGCACCGCATACGCGGCGCGCAAGTCGATGCCCGCCGCCTCACAGGCACGGCGGGTCTCGGCCGTCCGGTCGACGGGACACTCCATGCCGTCGAACCCGAGCTCGCGCACCATGGCTGCCTGCTGTTCCAGCGGCGCACTGCCGGTGCCCGTGTGCATGGCGAAGAAGGCGCGTGTGGCGCCGTGCGGCCGCGCCGCATGCGCGGCGGCACGCACCTCGCGCACCAGCCAGCGGCCCTCGCCATCGCGCTGCAGCTCCAACTCGTCGCGATCGTGCGGCAGCAGGGCGCCGTCTGCGGTGCGGAGCCTTGCGAGGACCGAGCCGCCAGGGCCTGCCTCGAGTTCGGCCCGGTCATCGGCTGCGAGCGGGGGCAGGTCGCCGATCGCTCCCTCGTCTGCGAGGAATGGCACCACGACGCGCCCGTCGTTGCCGCCCGCCGCGCGCAAGAACGCCTTCACCACCTCGCGTGCGCCGAGGCGCTCGTCCCCGGTCGCGGGCACGAAGCTCATGGCATGCTGCCAGGGCAGTTCATCGGTCTCGTCCGCGACTGCGAACCCGAGCTCGGCCATCTCGCGCACCATCTGCGCCTTGGTCATGGTGTGCTCTGGCTTGATCGGGACCTCTGGATCCTCGGCCCGGAACTCCACGAGCACCACGCGCCCGCCCGGCTTCAGCGCGCGCTTCACGTGGCCCATGACACGCACGGGATGGGAGAGCTCGTGGTGCACGTCGACCAGCAGCACGAGGTCGAGTGCTGCCTCGGGCAGCTTCGGGTCGTCGACGGTGCACGCGACGTAGCGGATGTTCTCGAGGCCCCTTGGCTTCGCGCGCAGTTGCAGCATCTCGAGCAGCTTTGGCTGCAGCTCGACTGCATACACGGTGCCCTTGGCGCCCACGGTCTCGGCGAGAGGCAGGGTGTGGTAGCCGTTGCCGCAGCCGAGGTCGGCCACGGCCTGTCCCGGCTGCACGTCGAGCCAGCGCCGCAACAGCACGCCGTTCTCCTCCTGTTCGCGCGTCGCACGCAACAGCCATGCGGCTCCCGTCCAGTGCATCGTGTGGGCGACCTCGCGGCCGAGGTAGGTGCTGCGCCCCTCGGGCGTTGCCTCCGGATCCTGGGCATGGAGCGCGAGGCACGCGAACGCCAGTACGGCGACTGCCCGGCCGGGAAAGGACATGCGCATCAGCTGTGGCTCACTTCGACTTCGGCAGCACGATGGGCGTGGGCAGCGGCTGTCCTGCCGGCACGAAGCGCATCGAGATCGAGTTCACGCAGTGGCGGATGTCCTTGTCCGTGAATCCCTCGCCCTCGAACACGTGGCCCAGGTGGCCCTGGCAGTTGGCGCACACGATCTCCACGCGCATGCCGTCCGGGTCGGGATGGCGGTCGACGCGCCCCTCGATCTCGTCGTCGAAGCTGGGCCATCCGCAGTTGCTCTCGAACTTGTCCTTGGACAGGTAGAGGGGGATGTTGCACTGCCTGCAGACGTAGGTGCCCTCGGCCTTGTTCGAGGTGTACTCGCCGGTGCCGCGCCACTCGGTTCCCTTGTGGATGATGACGCGGGCTTCCTCGGGGGTGAGCTTGTTGTAGCCGGTGGGGCGGGTGGTCATGGCACTCGGTTCGTCGGTGGGGGCTGGGGTTGGAGCCGCCGCGTTCGCTGGCGCAGGCGCGGGCGTTGCCGCGGGCGTCGCCGGAGCGGGCTCGTCCTGCGTGCAGCACGAGAAGAGCGGCAGGGAGGCGGCGGCAAGCAGTGCGGGCAGCAGGAAGGGCTTCATGGTTGACGGCTCCGGGGCGGTGTTCGCACGCAGCAGGGTGCGGATGCGAAGGATACGCGCCGTGGCGGGGTATCCTCCAGCCATGGGCGATCCCGTCGATCCCGCGCGCTGCCCCCTGTGCGGCGAGGCGAACCAGTGCGCGATGGCGTGTGCAGCGAGCACCTCCGTCACGGAGGCTGCCGCCAGCGCCTGCTGGTGCTTCCGCGTCACCATCCCGCAGGAGGTCCTGGACCGGATCCCTGCCCCGGCACGGAACGTGGCCTGCATCTGTGCCCGCTGCGCGGCAGCGGGTGGCGCCCCGAAGGTCAGCGGCTGAGCAGTTCGCGCAGCGCGTCGAGCAGTTCGTCGGAGCCGAAGGGCTTGGTGAGGAAGCGCTGGTGGCGGGGCAGTTCGCCCACGCGCAGCCCTGCATCCTCGTTGTGGCCACTCATCAGGATCGTCGGGACCGCACCCACGCGTGCGTCCAGCATGGCGGCGAGCTGCACGCCGGAGAGGCCGGTCATCACGATGTCGGTGACGACGGCGTCGAAGCGCGTACCGGTGCCCAGCGCCTCGATGGCGGCCTCGGCGCTCGCCACCGGCGTCACGTCGTAGCCGGACCGCAGCAGCAACTGTTCGAGCGGCTTGCGCACGGCCGCGTCATCGTCGACGAGCAGGACGTGACCGCCCGGGTGTGGCTCGTGCTGCACGGGACCCGCGGCCTTGGCCGTACCGCGCGCCATCGGCAGGAAGATGCGGAAGGTGGTGCCCACGCCGAGCCGACTCTCCAGCTCGATCGTGCCACCGACCTGCTGCACGAGGCCGAACACCGTCGGCAGGCCGAGCCCCACACCCTTGCCCGAGGGCTTGGTGGTGAAGAACGGCTCGAAGATGCGAGCCTTGGTCGCCTCGTCCATCCCGATGCCGGTGTCGGCGACGGCGATGCACACCTTCGGCTCGGCACCCTGCCCGCTGCCCTCGGCAGGAGGCTGCACCGACGCATGGATGCGGATGGTGCCACCAGAAGGCATGGCATCGCGCGCATTGAGCACCAGGTTCATGAGGACCTGCTTGAGGCACGAACTGTCCGAGTGCACCCCTTGCGCGTCCTCGTCCAGTTCGACGTGCAACACGGCCTGGTGGCCCAGCAGCGGTTCGGTGAAGCGCTTCAACTCGCCGATCTCGGCGGCGAGGTCGAGGTCCTCCATGCGCACCGGGTGCTTGCGACTCATGCTCAGCATGCCACGCGTGATCGAGGTCGCGTGCTCGGTGGCCGCGAGGATCTCCTGCAGCGACTCGCGGGTGGCCTCGTCGTCGCCGAGCTGCATCAGCGCCAGTTCTGCATAGCTGCTGATGGTCATCAGGATGTTGTTGAAGTTGTGGGCCATTCCGCCCGCAAGCCTGCCCACGAGTTCCATCTTCTGCATCTGGCGGATCTGGCCCTCGAGACGGGCCTGCTCCTCCATCCGCTCCTGCAGGTTGGTCGCGAGCTTTCGCAGGTCGGCAAGCGAGGATTCCTGCACCTGCATGAGCACGAGCATGTCGCCGCGCGGGTCGTGCGGCGGGAAGTCGTTCATCTCGAACCCATGTTGCGCGAGCCCGGCGAGGCTCGTGACCCACGGCCCGCCCACGAAGTGGACGAAGCCCTCCGATCCAGGGCAGTTGCTCGGCAGGAACTGGCCGCGGAACTGCGGTCCCTGGCCGCTCCGCAGCCGCAGCACGAACACGTCGCCGTGGTGGCGCGCGAGGTCGCGATGACCTTCGATGCCCGCAGGGCGTACCACCTGGAAGGTCTCGTCGAACGATGCACCTTCGCAGGCGCCTCCCCGGACCGTGGCCCAGCGCTCGCCCAGGGATGCGACGCGACCATCCGCTGCAATCGTGAAGTGGAACGGGAACAGCCGGCGCAGCAGGTCGAGCTCCACCTTGCGTGCCTCGTCGGCACCCGGCGCTGTTCCCGCATGCTTCATGTCGCGACCCGGACCGTGGCCGGTCTCCAGCTCAGGTGGAACGCATCGTGCGGGGTGGGCGCCTCGGCGCGCATGCGACGGATGGTCACCTCGAGGCTGAAGCGCTTGGCGAGGCCGTCGACGAGCCCCTCGACGAGGGCCGCGAGTCCCTCGCGATCGGAGAAGTAGTGCAGCACGAGGCTGTCTGCCGTCTCGTCCGACACGGTGAAACTCGGCGGCTTCAGGTGGGGCAGCGCGAGCTGGATGCGCGTGTGCATCTGGTCGAGGTTGCGCAGGAACTCGGGCAGCGTCTTGCCCGCACTGCGCATGAGCTCGCCATAGCCGGCCTCACCGGTGTACTCGGTCCAGTAGCGGCCGAACTCGCGCAGGATCGCCTCGGGTTCCGCGCCGAGGATGCGGCTCGCCGCGCCCACCAGCGCGTAGGTGGACGCATCGGGGTACTGCTCCATCGAGAGAAAGGGCCGGTCGGGCAGGCCTGCGCTCTCGCGGATCCGGTTCCACGTGTCATCGCCGAATCGGGAGCGGATGAGGCCTTCGACGGCCTTGTTGATGAGTCCGTACATGCGGGTGGGCGGTCGGTGTTGGTGCTGGGCTCCCGTTGAGGGACGTGCGGAGGTCGTTGTCAGGATCGGCAGGAAGGGCGCGATTCCCCATGGGCACAAGGGCCCATGCAGAACCAGGCTCAGTTCGCCTCGCCCGAAAGGGGCACGGAGGTGAGGGTGGCCTCGATCACGTCGCTCCCGATCACGATGGTGACGCGCCCTTCCTGGCGGGACAGCTCCCAGCGGTTGTTGCGGTCGAGCTTGCGTTCGAGGGCCTCGAGGAGGTCGGTGGGCACCTGCACGATCGTCACCTCGTCGGCGCGGTGGACCCGCTCCTTCTGGCAGCGTTGCAGCAGCAGGTCGGGGCGCCGGTGGCACCAGACGACGACGCGCTCGGCGGCCTTGGCTGCGCGGTGCAGGCGGTCGGGCGCGGGGGCGCCCACCTCGATCCACTCGCGGATCCTGCCGGTGTCGTCTCGCACCAGCAAGGCAGGCGCGTCCACGTCGCTGAGGCCGCCGGGGCTGAACTCGAGCCCGTCCTTGTGCTCGAGCGCGTGGGCGAGCACGCGCGTGAGCATGTAGGGGTTGTCCTCGGAAGGGTGGCGCGCCACGCGCAGGTCGAGCGTGGCGTAGTGCTCGCGGTCCATGTCCGCGACCCCGATCTCGAAGCGGAACAGCACGGCGACCTAGCCCAGTTCCCTCAGGCTCTGCTCCAGCGTGGCGAGTTGCGCCTGCATGGACTCGAGGCCTGCACGTTCCTTGGCCACCACGTCGGCAGGCGCCTTGGCGAGGAAACCCTCGTTGGACAGCTTGCGGGCGAGCGACTCGATCTGGCCCCGCAGCTTGTCGGCCTGCTGGCGCAAGCGTGCCCGTTCCTTGTCGAGGTCGACGACACCGGGCAGGTACGCGCGAGCGCCGCCCACCACGACGGTGGCCGAGTCGGCCGTGCGCGCGGCATCGGCAGCCACGGTCACCGAACTCAGGCCCGCCATGTTGGCGAGCAGGGCGCTCGCCGCCTGCAGCACGGCAGCCACCTCGCCGTCCGCGGCGATGCGGCACTCGAGGCGCACCTTCGGCACGACCTGGTAGCGGCTGCGGGTCTCGCGGATCGCCACGCACCACTGCTGCACGGCCTTCACCTGCTCCTCGGCGGCGCGGTCGGTCCACGCGGGGTTGCCCGAGGGCCAGCGCGCCAGCACGAGCAGCTTCGCGTCGGCAAACGGCGCCTCGATGCCGCGCACGGGCGCGAGTTCGCCGAGGCGCGTCCAGAGCGTCTCGGTGAGGAAGGGCACGAAGGGCTGCAGCAGGCGCAGCGACTGGTCGAGCACGGCCGCCAGCACCTGCCGCGCCGTCGCGGCGCCCGCGGGATCCGCCTCCGGGCGGAAGCGCGGCTTCACCAGCTCGAGGTACCAGTCGCAGAACTCGTTCCAGAAGAACTCGCGCAGCGCGGCGATCGCCGCCGACGGGTTGTAGTCGGACAGCAGCCTGTGCACGGTGGTCACGGCTGCCTGCAGGCGCGAGAGGATCCAGCGGTCCTCGAGCGGCAGTTCGGCGGCGGCCAGCGGGCGGAACGTGCAGCCCTCGACGTTGAGGAATGCGAAG
>JBEATZ010000183.1:0-3584 GCA_041161695.1 Planctomycetota bacterium
GCACGAGCGCGGAGCCGACCTGCCAGGACTGCGCGTCCTCGGTGCGGAGCACGGTCTGCGGACCGACCTGGGCGTGAACGCCGGCGGCGAGCGAGAGAACCGAGGCGAACAGGATCGCGCGTGGATGATGCATGGGGACCTGGTGGAGAGGAGAGGAGCGCACCGTGATCCGGTGCAGGAAGGAGCACGGAGATTCTGCCCGCCCCTTGGGTGCTGGCAACTCCTCGGGGACAGAGTAGCCCGTGGGATCGGTGCGAGCCGCGCGTGCGCGGCCCGACGCAAACGCGCGTTGGAGCGACGGGGGCCGCGGCTGCAACGTGTTCGTCACGACCACGGGCTACGTGAAGCCCGCGCGCGGCGGGGGTGGCAGGTAGATTGGGCTTGCGACCCGGCCCCTGCCTGCGGAGCCTGACTCGATGCGCAGCACCAGAACCGCCCTCCTCATGGCAGCCATGCTCGCTGCCGGCTCCGCCTCCCTCACGGCCCAGGAGGCATCCGCCCCCAAGGCGCCGCCTGCCGAGACGCAGGCGCAGCGCGACAGCCGCATGCAGTGGTGGCGCGAGGCGCGCTTCGGGATGTTCGTCCACTACGGTCTCTACTCGGGACTCGCAGGCACCTGGGACGGCAAGGCCGTGGGGACGAGCGGCGGGATGGAGTGGATCCAGCAGTACGTGAAGCTGGACACGGACACCTACGCCAAGGCAGCAGTCCCGCGCTTCCAGCCGGCGAAGGACTTCGCGCGGGAATGGGCCCGCCTCGCGAAGGCCGCGGGCTGCCAGTACCTCGTCTTCACCACCAAGCACCACGACGGGTTCGCGCTGCACGACTCGAAGGTGAGCGACTTCGACGCCGGCTCGGTGCTGCAGCGCGACCTCGTCGACGAGATCACCAGGGCCGCGCACGAGGAGGGCCTGAAGGTGGGTTACTACCACTCGGTGATCGACTGGCACCACCCGCAGTACGAGTACGGGCTGTCGGCGCAACTCCCCCACCCGCTCAAGGGCAAGCCCTACCCCGAGGGCAAGCGCGACCACGCGAAGTACCAGGAGTTCCTGTTCGCGCAGGTGGGCGAACTGCTCGAGCGCAAGCCCGACCTGATCTGGTGGGACTTCAGCTCGATCGACTTCCAGGGCGACGCTGCCTGGCGCGCCTCGGACCTGATGGCCCTCGCGCGCGCCCGGCTGCCCGGAGTGATCCAGAACAACCGCCTCTACCGCAGCCGCGAGGCCGGCTGGGCCTCGATGGGCACCGATGGCTACCTGCCGCAGCTCGACCCGAGGTACGGCGACTTCATCACCCCCGAGCAGCACATCCCCCCCACGGGCATGCCCGGCGTCGACTGGGAGACGTGCATGACGATGAACACCACCTGGGGCTACAGCGAGCACGACCATGCGTGGAAGCCGGCGCGGGAGCTCGTGCAGAACCTCGTCGACATCGCCTCCAAGGGCGGCAACTACCTGCTCAACATCGGCCCGAAGGCCGACGGCTCCGTGCCGCAGCAGAGCGTCGACGGCCTGCGCGCGATCGGCGCTTGGATGGAGAAGAACGCGGAGTCGATCCGCGGCACCCAGGCCAGCCCGTTCGAACAACTCGCGTTCGGTCGCTGCACGCGCAAGCAGCTCGGGGGCGACGTGACGCGCCTCTACCTGCACGTGTTCGCGGCACCCGGGGACGGGGTGCTGCTGCTGCCCGGACTGCGCAACGAGGTGAAGGAGTGCCGCATGCTCGCAGGCGGCGAGGCGCTGCGCGCGGAGCGCACGGCAGCTGGCGTCACCGTCGCGTTCCCGACCAAGGTCGACGAGGAGATGCCCGTCGTGGTCGTGCTCGACGTGGCAGGCGCGGCGAAGGTCGAGACGACCCCGAGATGAGCCGATGGCCGTCGCCCGCCGATTCCCGCTGCTGCCACCGCTCCTGACGGGAGTCCTGCTCCGCACGGTCTGGTGGTGGCTCGTGGAGCCGGTGCCGGTGAGCGACGGCCAGATCTACCACGACGGGGCCCTCAGCTTCGCGGCAGGAAGGGGTTTCAGCTTCGCGGACGGCGAGCCCAACGGCTACTGGCCGCCGGGATACTCGTGGTTCCTGTCCTTGTTCGAGCCGCTCACCGGGGGGTCGTTCGCCGGGTGGTTTGCCCCCAACCTGCTGCTTGCCGCAAGCCTGGTCCTGACCCAGGCGGCACTGGCGCAGGCATGCTTCGGCAGGCGAGCCGGGGTGGCGGCGGCCTGGATGGCCGCGTGTCTTCCGTCGTGGATCCTGCTCCCGACCACCGGGTTGTCGGAGAACCTCTTCCTCGTGCTGGTCACGGGCTTCGCTGCACTCGCAGTGGGCAGTTGGCGCACCGGCACCGCAGTGACCCTGCTCGGCACCCTGCTCGGCGCCGCGATCCTCACGCGCCCCACGGCGCTCGTGCTGCCTGCGATCCACGTCGGGGCCGCATGGTGTGCACGCGTTCCCGTGCGCAAGGGTCTCGCGCAGGTCGCCTGCGCGACCGCCCTCGGACTCCTGATGTGCGTGCCCTGGGGGCTGAGACAACAGCGCATGTTCGGCGAGTTCAGCCTCAGCTCGTTCAACGGGGGACCCGTGCTCTGGATGGGCAACCATGACGGCCCGCCCACCACGAACATCCCCGAGCGTTTCAGGGACCTCGGGGTGGTCGAGCGGCACCGCGCCATGCAAGCCGAGGCCATCGAGTTCATCCGCGCACATCCCGGCACCTACGTGAGACGGGTCGGGGAGCGAGCCGTCACGGCACTGCGCTCCGAGACCTTCGCCGTGTGGTGGAACGGACCTGCGATCCGCGCTCGCTTCGGCGAGGGAGGCATCCGGTTGGCCGGACTCGTCTGCAGCGCGGGCTGGTATGCCGTCGCGGCAGCCGCGCTGGCAGCCGCATGGCTGCGCATCCGCTCCGGTTGCGCAGGACGGGTCGATGCCTGGATCGCAGCGGCGCTCCTGCTGCAGTCCCTGCCCTTCCTCCTGCTCGACAGCCAGAACCGCTACCACGCGCCCCTCGTGCCCTTCCTTGCCGCCTGGGCGTCATGGCTCTGGAGCGGGTGGCGCCAGGACAGTTCCGGGCAGCCGCGCAGTTCCTGAGCGGGACGGCGTCGGGCACGAACTCAGGGGATGCCGCGCACGTCGCGCCGGATCGACTGCCATGCCGTCGCGGCGCCGGGCACGTCGTCCTGCAGCGCCTGCGGCAGCCGAGTCGCGAGGGCGCCGGGTGCAGGCAGGTGCAGGATGCGGCCGGGCGGGAGCATCCCATCCGCTGGATCCAGTTCGTGCCCGGCTGTCGTCCAGCCGAGGTCACAGGCAACGAAGGCCATGCGCGAGACCCGGTCCACGGCCGGCAGTTCCGCGCCTGCACCCACGGCACTGCAATGGACCTGGACCGTGCCGCCGTCCTTTCGCCTGCGGTTCGTCGCCGAGGCGCTGAAGGGCTGCCTGCAGGATGCAAGTGCGCAGTTGGCCGCCCACAGGACGGACTCGTCCCGCGCCGCCATGCCGACCGCCGCGGCATCGATGCGCGTCCGCAGCACGAGTGCGCGACTCGCCTCGTGCAGGGAGATGCCGTGTGCCGCCGTGCGGAC
>JBEATZ010000138.1:0-7246 GCA_041161695.1 Planctomycetota bacterium
GCGCCGAAGGAGCTGGGATGGAGGCCGGTTGCCAGCAGCTGGAGCTTCTGGCCGCCGTTGCCGACGGGTTGCCAGCTGGCCTGGAGGGTGGCGCCGCAACCAGCGCCCGCGTCGGTGAGGACGCAGACCTGTTCTTGGGCAGAAAGAAGACCGGATGTCGCCATCGCGATGGCGAGCAGGGGGGAACGGAGCACGGGTGCTCTCCTGTGGGGGGAACTGCGGAGGGGGGGGTGAGAGCTGCCGCGAGGCAGGCTCGACGCAGCAGCCTGAATCACCCGGAGGAACGCGGCGGCGATTTCCCCGTCACCGCGCCATCGTTCCCATGCCATCGGTCCCGGATCGGGACGAAGGTGCGTCTGCTGCAGACTCAGCGATCCGCGAGCTGCCTGCGCAGCTGTTCGAGTGCCCGCGCGAGGATCTGCGAGACGCGCGCAGGAGAGACCTCCAGCAGGTGTGCGACCTCGCGCGCCTGCAGCCCGCCGAGGTGGCACAGCGTGACCACGTGGCAATCGGGCTCCGGGAGTGCGTGCACGGCCGCCACGAGCCGTGCGTGCAGTTCGCGTCGGGATGCTTCCTGCTGTGGGTCGTCCGGTGCAGCGAGTGCGAGTTCGACGGCCAGCGCTGCGCTGCCGCGGTGCGCGGACTCGAGGTCGAGCGAGACGGTCCGGGCCCGCGCCAGCGCACGCAGGTCGTCCTGCACCTGCTCCGGGCTCGTGCCCAGCAGTGCGGCAAGTTGCTCGTCGACGGGGTCCGCGAGGCCCTGGCTGCGAAGCTCGTCGCGTGCCTCCTCGATGCGCCGGATGCGCGCGCGCCGGTTCTTCGGCAGGGGGTTCGCACGGCGCATCTCGTCGAGGACGGCGCCGCGCACCACGGTCCATGCCCACGTGCGGAAGCTCGCGCCCTTCGAGCCATCGAAGCTCGAGGCCGCGTGCATCAGTCCGACGATGCCCGCCGAGTGCAGGTCGTCGCGGTCTGGGCGTGACTGCGCGCGCATCTGGGCGAGGACGTGTTGCACCAGGTCGAGGTTCTCCTCGACCATCCGGTTGCGCTGTTCCAGCGCCCCGTCCTGCCCCGGTTCGTTCACGGCTTGCGCCGCCCTGAGTCCTCGGTCGTGGTCGCGTCCGGGCGGCCGGCGCGAGCGGCGGCCTCGCGCAGCACCTGTTCGATGTCGCGGAGCACGAGGTCACCTTGCGCCTGCCAGTCCGGGGCCGGCAGGCCCTGGGACATGAGGCTTGCGAGGTCGAGGGCCGTGCGGCCCATCGTTTCGTGCGCCAATGCCGAGACGGAGCCGGCCTGGATCACGGTGTCGCGCCGGCTCACACGGCCTCCAGCTGCACGCGATCGAGCTGGCCCTTGAGGCGCGCCATCACGTTGCTGTGGATCTGGCACACGCGGGACTCCGTGAGCTCCATGATCTCGCCGATCTCGCGCATCGTGAGGCCCTCGTAGTAGTACATGATCACGATCAGGCGCTCCTTCTTGGTGAGGTTGCGCGTGATGGCATCCAGTGCGTCGCGACCCTGCACGGTCTCGACCGGGTTCTCGCACTTGTCGTCGGCGAGGATCTCGATCTTCTCCATGTCGCTGTCGTCGTCCGCGTCGTCCCACTTCTCGCTCAGGGAGAAGATGGTCTTGGCGTTCGCCTCCAGCTGGTGGTCGTGCAGGCCGTCGAGCGACACGCCGAGCTCCTTGGCCAGCTCCGGCGCCGTCGGGGAACGGCCCAGCTCACCCTCGAGCTTGCGCGTCGCGCGCTCGAGGCTGTGCGCCTTGAGGCGGACGAGGCGCGGCACCCAGTCCTGGGCGCGCAGCTCGTCGAGGATCGAGCCGCGGATGCGGGTCGAGCAGTAGGTCTTGAACTTGATGCCGCGGCTGAGGTCGAAGCCGTCGATGGCATCCATCAGGCCGAAGGTGCCGGCGCTCACGAGGTCATCCAGCTCGATCGACTTGGGCAGCGTCTGCAGCACGCGCTCCGCGATCATGCGGACGATGGGCATGTGGTACTCCATCAGCGTGTTGCGCAGGTTCTCGTCCCGCGTCTTCTTGTAGGTCTTCCAGATCTTGCCCAGTTCGACGTCGCTCACGGTCGCGGGCGAGGCGACCACGGGCACGACCACGGGCTGGGGCTGCATGGCCTCGGCCACGGTCTTGGTGGCCTTGGGCGCCTTCACCGCCTTCAGGGCGGGCTTCTTCGCTGCAGCCTTGGGGGCGGACTTGGCAGCGGGGCGGGGGATCGAGCGGACGGCGGACGAGCGGGCCATGGGAGTCTCCAGGATCAGGGGAACGGCCAGCGGTGCTGGCGGGACACGGTTCCAAGGACGCGTCTGAAAGGGGTGCGATCCCTTTCTCCCAACCTGGAGAGGTCGGTTGGAGCGGTGATGCTTGCGCACCGTCCACTCCCGCTTCATTTCGGGAGCCAGGCTGCCATGGTTCGTTCCATGCGACCGCTGGGTCGCGCGGAACTCCCCGAAGGCCCTGTGGCTTTGCGTCGCCGGCTTTGGCCGGGTTTGCCGTTTCGAGAAGCGTCTGTTGGATGCCGAACGGGAAAGAACAGGTGCCGGGTTGCGGCGAGGAGTGATCGTCCCGAGCCCCGGAGCGATTCACTGCTTTCTGGAAAAAACTAAAGTCACGCCAGAAGTCCTTGCCAGCAAAGGGGCAAGATCATGTCCGGCCGTGGCGGATTGTGCAAAGTGCCCATGCCATGGGGCCGAGCGCGCCGCCGGGACCCTTCAGGCGATGTGCACGAGGGACTCGATGCGGTGTGCGCCCAGCTTCTTGCGGCCGTCGAGGAATCCGAGCTCGACGAGGAAGCAGCAGCCGACCACCGTTGCACCGCAGGATTCCACGAGCTTGCAGCTCGCTCCCATGGTGCCGCCGGTCGCGAGCACGTCGTCGACCACCAGCACGCGCTCACCCGGCCGCACCGCGTCCTGGTGGATCTCGACGGCATCGCTGCCGTACTCGAGCACGTACTCCACGCGGTTCGTCTTCCACGGCAGCTTGCCGGGCTTGCGGATGGGCACGAAGCCGCACCCGAGCCGCATCGCCAGCGGGACGCCGAACAGGAAGCCGCGAGACTCGATGGCCGCAACCTTGTCGATCGCGCCCCAGCCGAGGTTCGCCATGCGGTCGATGGCTGCCGCCATGGCCTTCGGCTCCGCGAGCAACGGCGTGATGTCCTTGAAGAGGATGCCCTTCTTGGGGAAGTCCGGAACGTCGCGGAGGTAGCGGGTCAGGTCCATGGCTTCGCCCCATGGTCGCCGCACAGGGCGCGGCTGTCCATGCGCCCGGGGGCCCGCGTCAGAAGATCTCGCCGAGGAACAGGAACGCGGCGGCATCACCTTCGTCGGTGAAGCCACCGCCCACGTAGAGCGGACCTGCCGGCGTGTCCACGCCCCCGTGCAGGCTCCACGACACGATGTTGGAGTCGAACACCTCGTCGCGGGTGGCCCACACGTTGCCGGCCTCGATGGACGCGCCGAGGAACACGCGCGTGTAGAGCATGTGGCGCAAGCCCAGGGTGAACACGCCGGCGTTCTGGTTGCCGCGCGAGTCGATGGGCAGGCCGCTCAGGCGGAACAGTCCGCCGATGAGGCCGAAGTTCTCGAATCCCACCTCGCCGTCCGTGACCACCTGCACGCGCGCCAGCGGGAAGACCGTGGTCTGGCCGAAGGTGACGAACTTCACCGCGGACAGCTGCACCTGGTCGTACCGACGATCCGAGCCGAGTTCGGACATGCCCGAGCGCCACCCGGCCGAGGCAGCGCTTCCCTCGGTCGGCACCGAGGCCTTGTCGAGGGTGTCGTACAGCAACTGTGCGTGCACCGCCGCGTCGTCGAAGTTGGTGTTGGAGACGACATTCGTCGTGATCTCCACGTCGTAGTCGCCGTAGCTGCGGTCGACGCCCACGCGCAGTTCGCCCCAGCGCGCCAGGTTCATGCCCACGTCGAAGCTGCCGGAGAGTGAGTTGGTGTCGCCCGCGGCCACCAGCGAGTCGCCCTGGTAGAAGCGGAACGGCCGGATGCCGGCGCCGAGGGACGGCGCCACGAAGAACCGGCCGCGCACGTCGAGCGGCTGGTAGAACTCGGTCGTGTAGCTGTTGGCGGTGCCCACCTGGATGTCGTTGCGCCACTCCGCGCCCAGCGAGTTGATGGCGCGCGAGGTGTACTGCACGCCGATGTCGAAGCGGCTCTCGCCGTCGAAGTCGGTGTACATGAGGACGCCCATGCGGATGTAGTTGGGCCCCCAGCGACGCTCGTCCGCATCGATCTCGAGGTCGGCCTCGCCGTCCTTCCAGTTTCGCAGGCTGAAGCTGACCTCGTCGAAGTCGCCGAGCCCGTAGATGTTCTGGATGTCGCGCCGGAAGTGATCCACGTCGATCACGTCGCCTTCCTTCACCCGGAGCCGCGCCTCCAGCATCTCGTCACCGAGGGTGGAGTCGTTGTGCAGCTCGATGCTGCGGATGCGCGGCGGATCGAGGGGCCTGCGGCGCTGCTTTGCGAGCCATGCGGCGTACTGCTGCTCGTCCAGTGAGTGCTGCGCGAGCCGCCCGGCGATGCCGCGCGCGGCCTTCTCGCCCATGAGGATTGCATCGGACGCCCGCGCGAAGTCCGCCGACGACATGTCGCCGAGGTCCGGCTGCAGGAACGTGTCGGTGGCGCGGATCTGCTTCATCGCACGATCCACGTTCTGCTGCGTGAGGATCGTGATCATCTGCGCCGTCACGCCCAGCACGTCCCGGATCGCCTCGCCCTCCGCCAGCGGCGTGCCGATGTCGATGACGATGAGGATGTCCGCGCCCATGCTGCGGCACAGCTCGACCGGCATGTTCTGCACGAGCCCGCCGTCCACGAGTTCCTTCCCGTCGATGCGGATGGGCTCGAAGATCGCGGGGATCGACATGCTCGCGCGCATCGCGAGTGCGAGGTTGCCCTTGTCGAGCACCACCTCGCGCCCGTTGGCGATGTCGCAGGCGACGGCGCGGAACGGGATCGGCAGCTCGTCGAAGCTGGCGAGGTCGTGTGCCTCCATGGTGAGGAAGCGCAGCTCGGTCTCGAGGTTCTGGCCCTGCAGCAGGCCCTTGGGCAGGGCGAGCCTGCCGTCGCGGAAGCCCACGCGGAGTTCGGTGAGGTAGCCGCGGTCGTCCTGCTTGCGGCGGAAACTGCGGTCGCGTCGCTCGCTGCCGTCGCTCAGCAGGTAGTCCCAGTCGAGGTTCGAGCCCTCGCGCGTGAGCTGCACCTCGATCTCCTTGGGCGACAAGCCGTAGGCATAGAGGCCGGCCACGACGGACCCCATGCTGGTGCCGGTCAGGAAGTCGACCGGGATGCGCAGTTCCTCCAGGACGCGCAGCACTCCCACGTGCGCGGCGCCGCGCGCGCCGCCACCGCTCAGCACCACGCCGATGCGCGGGCGCTTCGGTTCGGCAGGGGCGGGATCCTGCGCCCTTGCTCCCGCGGACAGGAGCAGGCAGGTCGAGACGAGCGCGAGGACGAAGCCTGCCGGCGAGCCGGGGGTGCGGATCCGCATGGCGGCATCTTGCACGCCCGGTCGCGCCAGCCAAGCCGCATCTGCATGCGACCTGTGCCCGTCGCTCACATGCGTTCGGGAGCGGGGATGCCCAGCAGGTCGAGTGCCGTCACCAGCAGCCTCCGAGCGGCGTCGACCAGCAGCAGGCGCGCGTCGCGCAGCTTCGGCTCGGCGCCCAGCACGTGGTGGTCGCGCAGGTAGGCGTGGATCTCGCCCGCGAGGGCGATGGCGAAGCCCGTGACGATGCTGGGTTCGCTCTGCTCGGCTGCGCGGCGCACCACCGAGTCGAAGTCGAGCATGGTGAGCAGCACGCGCTCGGCGTCGGCGAGCAGCGCCGTGTCGACGGTTGCCGGGTCGGGCACCGGGGTGCCTGCCTTGCGCAGGATCGAGGCCAGGCGGGCGACGGCGTACTGCACGTAAGGGCCGGTCTCGCCCTCGAAGTTGAGCATGGCCTCCCAGTCGAACTTCACGTCCTTGATGCGCGAGTGGCGCAGGTCGTTGAAGACGATGGCGCTCACGCCCACCTGCTCTGCCACGAGCTCCTTGTCCTCGAGGTCGGGATTCTTCTCGGCGATGATCTGCCGCACCTTCTGGACCGACTCGTCGAGGATCTCGTCGAGGAACACCGCGTTGCCGGCGCGCGACGCGAACTTCTCCCACTTGCCCTCGGCGTTCTTGCTCAGCACGAGGCCGAACGGCACGTGCTCGACCGCCGCTGCAACCGGCTCCTTCATCTTCGTGAGCACGCCCTTGAGCTGGTCGAAGTGCAGCTTCTGCTCCGCGCCCACGACGTAGAGGATGCGCGCCGGGTGGTACTGCTCCTCGCGCCAGTACACGGCAGCGAGGTCGCGCGTGTGGTACAGCGTGGTGCCGTCGCTCTTGCGCAGGATGCACGGTTCCTTGATGCCGAGTTCCTTGAGCCACACGACCTCTGCGCCCTCGCTCGTCTCCAGCACGCCTGCCTTCGCCACGCGCTGCATGGCTGGCTCCATGCGGTCCTCGAAGAACGACTCGCCCGTGATGGCGTCGAAGGTCACGCCGAGGCGCGTGTAGGGGCCCTGGAAGGCCTTGAGCGACTCGTCGCGCAGGAACTGCCACATGCGCCGTTCGACGTTGTCGGCGCCGGACTCCAGCGCCTGGAAGTGCAGCGCTGCCTCCTCGTCGAGCTTCGGGTCGTCCTTGGCCGCAGCCGAGTAGCGCTTGTAGAGCTCGAACATGTAGCGCATCGGCGCCTTGTGCAGCTCCGCCTCGTCGCCCCAGTGCATGTAGGCGGTCATCATCTTGGCGAAGGGCATGCCCCAGTCGCCGAGGTGGTTGACGCCCACGACGCGCGCGCCGAGGTGGCGGTGGATGCGGCACAGTGCGTTGCCGATCACCGTGCTGCGCATGTGGCCGATGTGGAACGGCTTGGCGATGTTCGGCGAGCTGAAGTCGATGACGACGGCCTCGCCCGAGGCCTTCGCGGGACCGTAGGGCTGCCTCCCTGCCTGCACGCCCGTGAGCACGTCGCGCGCCAGCGCACTGCGGCGGAAGCGGAAGTTGACGAACGGACCCGCGGCCACCGCCTGTTCGATCACGTCGTCGGGCCGGATCGCCTCCGCCAGCTTGGCGGCGAGTGCCGGGGGCGCCATGCCCGCGGCCTTGGCCAGCTGGAAGGCGCCGAGGGCGACGTCGCCGTGCTCGCGGTTCTTCGGCGGCTCGAGGCGAAGGGCGGGGGCCGCCT
>JBEATZ010000257.1:0-9648 GCA_041161695.1 Planctomycetota bacterium
GCCAACAAGACGTTCCTGTACCAGGAGACGAAGGCACTGCTGAACCCGAAGTCGCTGCTGGCCTTCCTCGACCAGAAGGCGAAGTCGCTGGGCACCGCTGCGTGCCCGCCGTACCACCTCGCCATCGTCATCGGCGGCACGTCGGCCGAGGCCACGCTCAAGACGGTGAAGCTCGCCAGCGCGCGCACCCTCGAAGACCTGCCCACGACCGGAAACGCGCGCGGCCGCGCGTTCCGCGACCTGGAGCTGGAACAGCAGGTGCTGGAGCTCACGCGCAAGAACGGCATCGGCGCGCAGTTCGGGGGCAAGTACTTCTGCCACGACGTGCGGGTGATCCGGTTGCCGCGCCACGGCGCCTCGTGCCCGGTGGGCATCGGCGTTTCCTGCAGCGCCGACCGGCAGGTCCTCGGCAAGATCACGTCCGAGGGCGCGTTCCTCGAGCAACTCGAGACCAACCCCTCGCGCTTCCTGCCCGAGATCGACGAGGCCGCGCTCGCCGGTGCGGTCGTGCCGCTCGACCTCACGCGGCCGATGGCCGAGATCCGCGCCACACTGGCCAAGCACCCGATCAAGACGCGCTTCAGCCTCACCGGACCCATGGTGGTGGCGCGCGACATCGCGCACGCTCGGCTCAAGGAGATGCTCGAGGCCGGCAAGCCGTTGCCTTCGTACGTGAAGGACCACGTGATCTACTACGCAGGTCCTGCCAAGACGCCGACCGGCATGGCCTCTGGTTCGTTCGGGCCGACCACGGCAGGTCGCATGGACAGCTACCTCGAGCCGTTCATGGCTGCTGGTGCCAGCTTCGTCACGCTGGCGAAGGGCAACCGCAGCCAGGCGGTGACCGATGCTTGCCGCAAGCACGGGGGCTTCTACCTCGGCTCGATCGGCGGCCCGGCCGCCATCCTCGCGCAGGACAGCATCCGCAAGGTCGAGGTGCTCGACTTCCCCGAACTCGGCATGGAGGCCGTCTGGCGGATCGAGGTGAAGGACTTCCCGGCCTTCCTCGTCGTCGACGACAAGGGCAACGACTTCTTCGGCCGCTGAACCAGCCATGGGCGCAACCGCGAGCTTGCAGCACTTCCTCGGTTTCGACGTGGGCACGCAGGGAACCAAGGCCCTGCTGGTGGAGGCCGCAAGCAAGCGCATCGTGGCGCGCGCGCAGGCGTCCTACGGACTGATCCAGGGGTTGCCTGCCGGCGCCGCCGAGCAGCACCCGCACACGTGGATCGACGCGATCCGCGCGACGGCACGCGAGGTGCTCGCAGGCATCGATCCGGCCACCGTGCTGGCGGTGGGCATCTCCGGCCAGCAGCACGGCTGCGTGGTGCTCGACGAACGCGGCGAGGTGGTCCGTCCCGCAAAGCTCTGGTGCGACACCGCCACCGCCGAGGAGGCCCGCGAGCTCTCGGCGCAGTTGGGCCGTGCAGTGCCCACGGGCTTCACCGCCAGCAAGCTCACGTGGCTCAAGCGCCACGAGCCCGCGCACTGGGACCGCGTGCGCGCCGTGCTGCTGCCGCACGACTACGTCAACTTCCGCCTCACCGGCCGCAAGGTCATGGAAGCAGGCGATGCGAGCGGGACCGGGTGGTTCGACGTGAAGCGCCGGCAGTTCGATGGTGCCGCCATGGCTGCCATCGACGGTCGCATGGCAGATCTCGTCCCGCCTCTCGTCGGGGCCGGCGAGCCTGCGGGCCGGCTGGATGCAGCCGGCGCCAAGCTGCTGGGCCTGCACGAGGGCACGCTCGTTTCCGCCGGCGGCGGCGACAACATGATGAGCGCCATCGGCTCGGGTGCGACGCGCCCCGGCGTGGTGGTGGCGAGCCTCGGCACCTCGGGCACCGTGTTCACGTGGAGCCCGGTGCCGGTGGTGGACCCGCGCGGCCTCATCGCGCCGTTCTGCAGTTCGGATGGCGGCTGGCTGCCGCTGCTGTGCGTGATGAACCTCACCGGCGTCACCGAAGAGGTGCGCACCGCGTTCGGCACGGACCACGCGCAGCTCACCGAGGCCGCTGCGCGCGTGGCCCCTGGCTGCGACGGGATGCTGTGGCTGCCGTTCCTGCAGGGCGAGCGCGTGCCCGACCTGCCGCAGGCGACGGGCACGCTGCTGGGCATGCGCCCCGGCCTGCTGCGCATGGGCCACCTCTACCGCGCGGCGCTGGAGGGCACTTCGCTCAACCTGGGCTGGGGCGTGGACCTGATGCGCGACCTCGGCATCGGCGTGCACGAGGTGCGGCTCGTGGGCGGCGCCGCACGCAACGTGCTCTGGCGGCGCATCCTCGCGGCCGTGCTCGGCGCGCGCGTCGTGCCGCTGATGGAGCCCGAGTCGGGCGCACTCGGCGCCGCGCTCCAGGCGCTGTGGACGCACCAACGACAGTCCGATCCGCGTGCCGACCTCGCGCAGCTGAGCGCGCCCTACGTGCAGCTGTCTCCCGAGGTCACCGAGCCCGAACCCGAACTGGTGGCCGCGTACCGGCCGCTCGTCGGGCGCTATGCAACCGAGGTCGCGCGGCTGTCAGCGGGCCTGCGCTGAGGCTGCGAGCATGGCGGCATCGACCGTGCCTGTTGCCACGACGATCGTGTAGCGCAGTTGCAGCGGCTGCTGTGGGTGCACGCGCGCGGTGAAGGTGGAACCGAACCTGCCGTAGGGCCGCGCGCTGTAGCGGTTGGGCCGCGGGTTGGATGCGTGGTCGACGTGCACCACGGTCACGCTGCCCCCGTCCATGGGCAGCACCCCTGCCATCCATTCCGTGTTGGTCCAGATGTCGTTGCCCTCGTCGTGCGCATCCGGCGAGCGCACATAGGTGACCTTGGGCCCGTCCTTCTCGGCAAAGCGCTGCAGCGCGCGGAACTGCACGCCTGCATGGTGGGGATCGCCGTCGAGCAGCACCTCGGCGGGCAGCGCCCGGAGCACCATCTCGAGGTCGAAGGCCAGCGTCGATGCGTCCACCTTGCGTGCCCGGAGCGCGCGTTGTTCGCGGAGCAGTTCGGTGCCGTTGCCGTCGCGCCACGCGAGTTCGGCCACCTGCCAGTCGGCGCCGCGACCGTGTTCTGCTGCCGGCACCCAGCGCACGAGGTGGATCGTCTCGCCCTTGCGGCAGTGCCAGAAGTCCCAGACCGGTGCCTGTTCGTCTGCGGCGAGCCGCACGCGGTTCCAGCCGGCGAACAGGCCGCGGTGGTGCGGGTAGTCGCCGCCCGTGGCCTTGGTGACGAGGCGACCGTCGGCCGTCCACAGCTCGTGGAAAACCTTGCAGGTGTCCCCGGCTCGGGCGGGGTCGACCAGGGTCGCTGCGCGCGCCACGCGCTGGTCGCCGAGCCACACCTCGTCGAGGGTTCGCGGCGGCAGCGGTTCTCCCGGCGCGCTGCAAGCTGCTGCGAGGGCAAGGGCGAGGGAGCAGGCTGCAGTCGGGAGGCGGTGCGCCATTGCCCTGAGGATGGCGACTCGGCCGCCTCGCGGCAACGGCGCAGGGATTTCAGTCGTGCACGAGGATGCGCACGTCGCGCACGTTCGTGCCGGACGGGCCGGTGACGATCGCGTCGCCCAACGGTGCGAACAACCCGTGGCTGTCGAAGCGCGCGAGGCTCGCGGCTGCATCGATTCCCAGGGCACGTGCACGCTCCACCGTGGTGCCGTCGGCCACGGCGCCTGCGGCAGGCGAGTTGCCGTCGATGCCGTCCGTGCCCGCGCTCAGCACGGTGACGGGTTCGCCGGTGATGCGCAGCGCGCAGCCGAGCGCGAAGTGCTGGTTGCGGCCGCCCGTTCCGTGATGTGGAGGGATCTTCACGCGCACCTCGCCACCGGCGACGAGTGCCACGGGCGCACCGTGCTCGCGCCGCAGCACGCGCAGTCTGCCGATCAGCGCATCGATTGCTTGGTCGCAACCGAGCTCCGCAGTAGTGTGGTCCGCTTCGCAACGCAGGCCCCGGGCGGTGGCCAGCGCTGCGAGCCCGGTGGTCGCACTGCGCTCGTCGAGCAGGCAGTGCCACGTGCTGCGCGCGAAGGGAGCGGCGTGCGGCTTGGGCGTCTCCGCCACCAGGCCTGAGCGCGCCTCGCGCAGCATCGCGCGGATCGATCCTGGCAAGTGCGGCTCGAGGTCGTGCTCGACCAGGATGTCGAGCACGTCTTCCCAACGCGAGGGATCGGGCATGGTCGGCCCCGAGGCAACGGCCTCGGGCCGGTCGTGCGGCACGTCGCTCACGTACAGCGTGACCTGCCGCGCCGGTGCCGCACGCAGCGCCAGCCTGCCGCCCTTCACCGAGGACACGTGCTTGCGCACTGCGTTGATCGCCACGATGGGGGCGCCGCAGCCGACGAGGGCCGCATGCAGCACGCGCAACTCCGCAAGCGACACGCCGGGCCACAGCGGCCGTTCGAGGATCGCCGAGCCGCCGCCGGAGACGAGGAAGAGCACGAGGTCCTGCGCGCCTGCGCCGCCGAGCATCGCGAGGACGCGTTCGGCTGCAGCGAGGCTGCCCGCATCGGGGACCGGGTGGCCGCCCGGGCGCACCAGGAGCGGCGCAAGTTCGCCCGCGTCCGGAGCGGGCGGTGCGCACACGCCGTGCACCTCGACGTCGCGAAGCAGTTCGAGCAGTGCAGCCGCCATCGGTCGCGCTGCCTTGCCGAACGAGACCACGTACACCCGCCCCACGTGACGCAGGTCCACGGCGTCGCCGCCCGGCAACTGCAGCACCATGCCCTCACGGCGCACCGCCCTGCGGATGGCTGCTGCGGGGTCGAGGTCGGGCAGCAGCGCGCGGAACAGCTCCGCGAGTTCCGCGCGGCGGTTCACCCGAGCACCGCGGGGTTCACCGGGTTGGGCGGACGGTTGCCCGTCAGCACGGCCGCACAGTTCTCGGCCGCCAGGGTGCACATGCGCTGGCGGGTCGCATGGGTTGCGCTGCCGACGTGCGGCGTGAGCACCACGTTGGGCAGCGCCAGCAGGTCGGGGTCGATGGTTGGCTCACGCTCGAAGACGTCGAGGCCGGCGCCGGCGATCATCTTCTCGGACAGTGCAGCGGCCAGCGCGGCTTCGTCGACCACCGGTCCGCGGCTCGTGTTCACGAGGATCGCGGAACGGCGCATGCGCGACAGCTGCTCGATGCCGATCAGGCCCCGCGTCTCGGCGTTGAGCGGGCAGTGGATCGACACGAAGTCGGACTGGGCTAGCAGCGTGTCGAGTGGCACGTGGATGGCGCGCAACTCCTGTTCCACCTCGGGTGGCGCCGGGTTGCGCGAGGCGTAGAGCACCTTCATGCCGAAGCCGAGGGCTCGCCGTGCCACGGCGCGGCCGATGCGGCCGAAGCCGACGATGCCGAGCGTGCGGTGCGACACGTCGGCGCCGGCGAGCAGGTCGATGTCCCAGCGGTTCCACCTGCCGGCCTTGAGGAAGCGCTCGGCCTCGGGCACGCGGCGTGCGGTGGCGAGCAGCAGCGCCCACGTGAAGTCGGCCGTGGCCTCGGTGAGCACGTCGGGCGTGTTGGTCACGACGATGCCGCGCGCGGTCGCTGCAGCAACGTCGATGTTGTCGTGGCCGACGGCCACCTGGCTGATGACCCTGAGTCGCGGGGCCGCGGCGATCACGCGCGCGGTGACCGGGTCGGTGAGCTGGCACACGAGGCCGTCGGCGTGCTGGAGCCGCTGGACCAACTGGTCCTCGGTCATCACGTCGAGCGTGTCCTTGTAGTCGACGGCTGCAGCCTCGTTGAGCACGGCGATGGCAGCGGGGTACACCCTGCGCGTCACCAGCACGCGAGGCTTCACGCGTTGCCTCCCGTGAAACCGTCGAGCCGCTGCTGCGCGAGCGCGAGGTCGCCGAGCGCGCCGCAGGCAGCTGCCAGCTGCGCGCACTCGACGTAATGGGCGGTGTCGCGGCAGCGGTCCTCGCGGTTCACGAGCATGGGGTTCGCCTGCAGGCCGTTGAGCCAGCTGAGGAACGCGAGGCCTGCCTTGTAGTGCTGCGTGGGTGCTCGGAACACGTGCCGGCCGAGCGCCTCGCAGGGCGTCATGATGTCGAGGAACCGCCGTGCATCACCGCGGGCAAGGTGGCGCAGCGCGATGCCGGCCGGGATGGCGATGCCGTCGAGGATGCCCAGCAGCGCGTGGCTGAAATCGCCGGCAGCGACCTTGCGCGTGCCGATCGTCACGTGGCGCTCGATGCTTGGCGCCTCGGTGGGAGCGGGGCCCTGCGGGTCACGGCCCAGCATCAGCCGGCCGAAGTGGAAGTCGTCTCCCGTGAGCACCAGTTGGTCGCGCGGCAGCAACTCGCGGCGCACGCGGAGTTCCATCGCGTCGTCGAGCAGCGACAGCTTGCAGCCGCGGACCTTGGACGGGTCGAAGGCCATGATCCGGTCGAAGGAACGGCCGGGGAAGTAACCCTCGAGCGCCGGCAGGAACATCGGGCCGAGCCAGTGCATGAAGACCGGTCCCTCGACCTGGCGCACGATCGACTGGTACACGTCGACGTACTGCTCCTCGGTGGCGCGGTTGAGCGACAGCCACGGCATCGGCAGCAGCATGGGCCAGCCGCCTGCCTGCTGGATGGTGCGTGCCTGCATCACCACGGCATCGACGAGGTCGGCCGTGCCGCGCACCTGCGCGAGGCTGTCGGTGCCGGCGCCTGCCACGAAGCCGTTGCGCAAGCCGAGCCTGCCGCACCGTTCGATCAGTTCGCGCGCGGTCGGCCAGCCGATGGCGAAGCGCTGGGCGGTGTCCATGGCCTCGGCGATGCCGAAGCCGTGCTGGTCGAGGAAGCGCCGGATCCCCATGGTCGCATCCCAGTCGACGTACCCCGCGACCTCCGATGCCGCGCCGGGATGCTGCATCGAGTGGGAACTCGTGGCATAGGACTCCTTCAGTACGACGTGTGCTGCGGCGAAGCACAGCCGCACGGGATCGGGCTCTGGCCCCGTGAGCGCGGCACGGTGGGGGGCGAGGACGTCGGTCGGTTGCAGTTGGGTCACGGTGCGTCAGTCCTTGCTGGCGAAGCTCTCGAGGTAGCGGGGCACGGAGTTCAGCGCCGTCCACGCAAGGAACGCGAACAGGCCGAGGGTGATGGCCAGCATCGCGAGTCGCCACGCGAGCCCGGCAACGCCCCCGGGCCGGTCGGTGCCGAGGTAGGAGCGCTTGCCCTGCAGCACGAGGAAGCCGAGCCACGTGACCGGCAGCAGCAGGCCGCAGAACACGCTCGTGGGCACCGCGAGCCAGACGGCGTACTCGCCCCACACGAGCGGCGCGAGGCAGCCCGGCGCCGGCAGCAGGCTCCACAGGCGCTGCTTGCGCGAGCCCAGTTCGCAGCCGAAGAACTCCATCGCCACGAAGCTGCAGACGAGCATGTGCAGCGTGATGGTGGAGACCGCCATCGACAGCATGCCGAGGTCGAACACGAGCCTGCCTGCCAGCGGGCCCATCACGTCCCCGAGTACCCGCGCGCAGTCCGCCACGGCCGCCTTCGGCGTGATCTCGGTGCCGCTGCGATGGATCGTGTTGGCGGCGGCGATCGCCATGAGTCCGGTGGAGAGGACGTACGGCACCAGCATGCCGAGTCCCAGGTCCCAGCGGGCGAGGCGCCGATGCTCGCGCCCCCAACCGCGCGCCAGCAGGCTGTAGGGGAACAAGAACACCATGTTGACGCCCACGGCGGCGGCAAGGCCGGAGGCGATGAGTTCGTAGGCATCGGTGTTGCCGCGTTGCTGCGGGATCCCCGGCACGAAGCCGCGCAGGACGGCGCCCCAGTCCGTGCCGGTGGACAGGACCACCCACAGCAGGGAGAACACGATGGCCCACACCATCCACTTGAGGGTGCGTTCGTAGGCGCGCACGAGCCCCGGGCTGCGGCCGTAGAGCATCGACAGCGCGATCGCGATGCCCAGCACCACGAGGCTGCAGGCCATCGGCGGCACGCCACCGATGCCAACCGCATCGCAGGCGTCGACCATGGCGTTGGCGGCGAGGTTGTACTGGGGCAGGTGCCAGACGACGGAGGCCACCAGCGAACCCGCTGCCCAGGCGAAGGCGAAGAACCTGCCTGCGTGCGTGGCCATGGCATGCATGGGCCGCTCGCCGGTGCTGAGCGTCTGGTGCGCGACGGCTGCCAGCATGACGATGCCGAGCAGCATCGCGAGCGGCGCCACCCACAGCAGTTCGTAGCCGTAGGCCGCGCCGGCGAACAACGCGGCGCTCGCCGTTCCTGCGCCCAGCGTCATGGCCGACTGCATGTAGCCGGGCCCGATCAGCCGCAGGTAGGTGCGGGCGCGGGTGAGGAAGGGCGCGTGTTCGGCTGCGACGAGTTGCTGGCGCTCGGCAGCCAGCGCCGCGGGGTCCGGCGGCTTCGCCATGCGCAGGCCCTGACGTACCGAGCCGAGGTCCGGTTGTGCGGGCGAGGTGCTCACGGTGCCATCTCCTGGCGGATTGCCTTCACCTTCGCGGCCTCGGGTCGGGCCTTGTAGAAGGGGTCGAGCGGGAAGCAGCCGCTCACCATGCCGTTGCGCGGTCCGGTGGTGCAGTCGCTGAACGTCCTGCAGATGCGCTTGCGCTGCAGTTCGCGCCCGGCGCAGAGGTCCGCGGGGAGTTCGGGGTAGGAGAGCAGCAGCCTGCCGAGCCCGACGAAGTCCGTCCGGCCCGCGGCGAGCTCCGCCTGAGCGAGGTGGGGTAGCCACTCCTGCAGGTAGGTGTAGCCGGTGCCGACGACGAGGAGGCCCGGGTGCGCGGACTTGAGCGCCGCGGTGGCGTCGAGGTGGACCTGCACCATCGCCAGCGGGTCGACGGGCGGCAGGTAGCCATCCGAGGGCGGGTAGGCCGCGGGACGTTGCATGTGGGGGTTCCAGTAGGGCGATCCCAGCGTGACGTTGACGAGCGCAACGCCAAGCGACGCAGCGTGCCCCGCGAAGCGGTGCACCTCGGTGCGGTCCATGGCCTGCGGCGTGGCGCCGAAGCCGAAGTGGTGGCGCGCGCCGTCGAAGCCGTCTGCCTGCATCGGCCTGCCCACGTTGGTCTGCGGGTCGGCCTCGAATGGCAGCGTGTCGCCGGCGCTGAGCCGCACACCGATGCCGAGCCCCGGGCACTCCGCACGGATTGCCTCCACGATGCGCGTGAAGAGGCGGGTGCGGTTCTCGAAGCCGCCGCCGTAGCTGCCCTCGCGCGTGTGCGACGCGAGGACCTCGTGCAGCAGGTAGCCGTGGCAGCACTTCACGTCGACGAAGTCGAAGCCCGCGCGATGCGCCACCCTGGCGGCACGGACCATGGCCTCGCCGATCGCCTCGAGTTCCCCGTCGGTGAGCAGCTTCGTGGCCGGGTCGAGCTTGTACTTGCGCGCGAGCAGCGCATGGTGCTGCGCGATGCGCGGCGCGAGCGGGCCGTGGGGGCGCGAGAACCTGCCCGAGTGGGTGAGCTGCAGGCCCACGACGCACGGTTCGCCTGCGAGGCCGACCTCGCCGCGTCCCGCGAACAACTCGGCGCGCAGGGCCGCGAGGTCCGCCTCGCTGGTCGCGGTGAGGTGCAACTGGTTGGGGTTTGCGCGGCCGTCGGCTGTCACGCTGAAGGCCTCGCCGCCCCAGACCAGCGCCGCACCGCTGCGGCCGAAGTTGCGCCAGCGGCGCAGCGTCAGGTCGGTGGGCTGGCCCTGCGGCGTGCCGTCCCAGCCCTCCATCGGG
>JBEATZ010000311.1:0-3727 GCA_041161695.1 Planctomycetota bacterium
CGGGGGATGCACGCGACACGCAGCGCATCCCGCCGGGTGGCACGCCGAGTTGGACCACCTGGAACGCATGGCTCGTCTGGAACATGACGGACCAGGCCAGGCTGGTTCTGGGCTGCGAAAACCTGACGGATGACGACTACCGCGTGCACGGCTCGGGCTCGAACTCGCCCGGGCGGAACTTCCTGATGTCGCTGCGCGTGGCGTTCTGAGGCCGCGCAGCCGTTGCGTGCAGCGTCCACGGCCTCGATGGCGTCGGCAGTTCGAGGCGGTCATACCGAGCGCAGCAACACACCTGCTCCGATGCGGAAGGAGTTTGCGCCGCAGAGCGGTGTGTCAGACCGGGAGACGGCGGCGAGACAAGATCGCCAGACTCGCTAAGCTCCCCGCCCCCATCCCTCCCTGAAGCCCGGGGAGTCTTGCAGCAATCCTACGAACATGTCCGGATGACTCGCGGATTGCGAGGGTTCCATTTCATGCGCCTGCTCACGTACAGCCACGATTCCTTCGGCCTCGGCCACCTGCGGCGCAGCCTCACGCTGGCACATGCATTCGTGAGCAGGGATCGCAGTGCAGAAGCGCTGTGCATCACGGGTTCTCCGGTTCCCGACCTGTTTGCCCTGCCCGAGCGGTGCGACCTGCTGAAACTGCCAGCAATCACGAAGGACGCAGCAGGCAACTACGTGGCGCGGTCGCTGCGCATGTCGTTCGCTGAACTCGTGCAGCTGCGCAGCGACCTGATCACGGCAGCCGTCCGCTCCTTCCGCCCGCACGTCATGCTCGTCGACCATGCCGCGCAGGGCGCTGGCGGCGAGCTGCTGCCGGTGCTCCGGCGCCTGCGCAGCGAACTGGTGCAGACCCGCGTCGTGCTCGGCATGCGCGACATCTACGACGAGCCTGCGCGAGCCCACGCCGAGTTCGCCCGGCGCGGCACCTGCGAGGCGATCACGAGCCTCTACGACCAGGTGCTCGTCTACGGCCAGCCTGGCATCGCCATCGAGCCCGCTCGGTACGGCCTGCCTGATTCGATTGCCTCGCGCGCCGTGAACGTGGGTGCCGTGGTGGCGCCCGAGGTTCATCGCGTGCAGGTCCAGCGCTCGAACGGACCGCTGCGCCTGCTCGGCACGGCAGGCGGTGGAGAAGACGGGTACGAACTGCTTCGTGGCATCGTGGCCGCCCTGCGCGGCCCGATGGCCGGCAGCGAACTCCAGGCCACGCTCGTCGCGGGTCCGCTCCTGCCGCAGCGGCAGTGGGAGTCGCTCCAGCGCGCGGCGGCAGGCGACGACCGACTCCATCTCGTGCGGACTGCGCGAACCATGCACGAGCTGATGGACCACGCCGATCTGGTGGTTGGCATGGGCGGCTACAACACCGTCTACGAGACGCTTGCCCGCGGTCTGCCGATGCTGGCATGGCCCCGCGTGCATCCGCGCCTGGAACAGCACGAACGCTGCTCGCGCCTCGCCTCGATCGGCGCCCTGATGACCATGCCACACGAGGCGGTGCAGGATCCGCACCGCATGAGCGACCTGGTGCACCGGGCCTTCGAGTTCCGACCCAATCTCGACGCGCTCCGTTTCGACGGCGCCACGCGCGCGGCATCCGAGTGCCTTGCCGCCCAACGCACCATGACCCCGGCAGGCAAGTGAGATGACCAGACGCATCGGTTACGTCCTCAAGAAGTTCCCCCGCAACTCGGAGACCTTCATCCTCAACGAGATCCTCGAACTGGAGCGCCAGGGAGTCGAGGTCACCGTCTTCAGCCTCAACCGTCCGGACGACGGCGTGTTCCACCGCGCCCTGAGCGAACTGCGTCGACCTGTCGTGTACCTGCAGACGCGCAAGACCGACGCGACGCTCGCGAACCTGCGGTCCCAGCTGCCCATGCTGCGCGGCGCGGTACAGGGCCTGTGGCGCGAGTTCGAGGACCTCATCGCCTCGGGCCGTCCCGATGTCTGGCAGGTGCTGGGGTGGGGCATCGACGTGGCCGCGATGGCCCGGGAGCGCGGCATCGAGAGGCTCCATGCGCACTTCGCCACGGTTGCCGCACACGTTGCACGCGTTGCCCACAACCTCACGGGCATCCCGTTCAGCGTCACCTGCCACGCAAAGGACATCTACCGCGAGGGTGTGACCGCCGCCCGCTTCACGTCCCTGCTCGGCCGGTCCGACTTCGTTGTCACGGTGTGCGAGGCCAACAAGCGCCACATCGTCGAACAGCTCGGCGGTGACGCTCTCGACGTGCGCGTGCTCTACAACGGCGTCGACACCAGCGCCTTCCACCCGCGCAACCGCACGCCCGACCACGCACCCCACGTCCTGGGCGTCGGCCGGCTCGTCGAGAAGAAGGGCTTCCACCTGCTGCTCGAGGCGCTGGCCCGCATGGCCGTGCACGGCTCGAAGCCGCGTTGCTCGATCGTCGGTGACGGCGAGGAGCGGCAGAAGCTGGAGAAGCAGGCGCGCCAGCTCGGGCTGGAGCACGTGGCCTTCCTCGGCATGCGCACGCAGGACGAGGTGCGGACGCTCATGCAGCAGGCATCGGTGATGGTCCTGCCCTGCATCATCGGCACGGACGGCAACCGTGATGCGTTGCCCACCGTGCTCCTCGAGGCCATGGCCGCAGGCCTCCCGGTGATGAGCTCGCCGGTGGGCGGCGTCGAGGAGATCGTCGACCACGGTCGCGCTGGCGTCCTGGTCGCGCCCGGCGACGTCGATGCGCTCGCCCGAGCCATGACCGCACTGCTCGCCGATCCGTCGAAGCTCGCGAGCCTCGCTGCCGCAGGACGCGCACGGGCCGTGAGCCACTTCGACCTCGCGACCAACGTGGGCAGGCTGCGCTCGTGGTACGAGGCGCCTGCCAGCGGGAGCACCGGCTCGTGACCCATCCGGTGGCATACCTCTGTGCGGATCCGGGCATCGGGCCCGACGGCAGCAAGGGTGCCTCCGTGCACTTCCGTTCCCTGGCAGCGGCCTTCACGAAGCTCGGCATCGCCCTCGACGTGACGATGGTCCGGGCAGGCGACGGTTCGGTCTTCGCCCCGCATCCCTGCCGGATCGTCGGCATGCGGCGCGCGCGCGGGCTCGAGGGCGAACTACACCAGCTCGGACACGGCTCCGTGCTGCTCGACGCCCTCGCCGCCGCAGGTCCCCATGCAGCCGTCTACGAGCGACTCTCGCTGTTCAGCTGTGCTGGCCTCGCCCATGCGCGCCGCCTTGGCGTGCCGTTCGTCCTCGAAGTCAACGCACCGCTGTGGCAGGAGGCAGCCGAGTTCCGCACCCTGCACCTGCACGAGACGGCCAGGGCCCTGTGCATGGACGTGATCCGCGGCGCCGACGCGGTGTATGCCGTGTCGCAGCCGCTCGCGCGGCAGCTGGTCGACCTGGGCGCCAGCCCTGACCGGGTGCACGTGATGGGCAACGGCGCCGACCTCGCGAGCTTCCGTGCGACGGCTCCTGCACCGCGACCCGCGGCGTTCGCAGGCAGGCCCGTGCTGTTGTTCGCAGGATCGCTCAAGCCCTGGCACGGGATCGAGTTCCTCGTCGAGGCCTTCAGCGCCTTGCGGCAGCGCGTCGACTGCGGCCTGTGGGTGATCGGCGACGGTCCGGGCCGCGAGCAGCTCGAGTCCGCCTCGAGCCGGCTCGACGGCGCCATCGTCTGCGAGGGTGCCGTGGCCCACGAGCGCATGCCTGCGCTGCTCGCCGCAGCCGATGTCGTGCTCGCCCCGTATCC
>JBEATZ010000348.1:0-6238 GCA_041161695.1 Planctomycetota bacterium
GAAGTGGGCGCGCTGGGGTTTATTCGGCGGCGCCATCGCGATCGCCGTTAACGGCGTGCCTATCTTCAACCCTATCAAGAACGACGGGAAGACGGACACGTTCGTCGCAGGCGAGCTCGACCTGTTCGGCGGCCACGCGGGCCGCGCCGACGACTACCACTACCACATCGCGCCCGTGCACCTGAACGAGGGCGACCCGTCGCGCCCGATCGCATACGCGCTCGATGGCTATCCCATCTACGGCTACGACGAGCCCGATGGCTCGCCGGTGCGCGC
The DNA here is from genome assembly GCA_041161695.1 of Planctomycetota bacterium. Taxonomy (GTDB): domain Bacteria; phylum Planctomycetota; class UBA1135; order UBA1135; family UBA2386; genus JBEATZ01. The sequence continues at coordinate 277 of JBEATZ010000348.1, forward strand.
GCTCGACGAGCTCAACGGGCACGACGACCCGAAGATCGGCTACCACTACCACGCGACGCGCACGTACCCATACCTCAACGGCGGCTTCCACGGTGAGGTCGACGAGGCAGGTGGGCAGGTGGATCCCCAGCCCCATGCGCACGGCGTGCGGCCGGCGACCACGCCCTTGCGCGGTGCGATCATCGAGTCGTTCGAGAAGGGCAAGGACGGCCGCAGCTACACGCTCACCTACGACCTGCGCGGCAAGAAGGGCACGGTCGCTTACACCATCCGCGAGGACGGCAGCGTGCACTTCGTGTTCACGACGCCCGATGGCGCCAAGCGCGAGGAGACCCACCGGCCCGAGGGGCAGGCGCGCGGCGGTGGCGGTGGCGGCCGTCGTCGCGACACCGAGGCGCCGCGCCGCGATCCGCAACCGGAGCCGCAACCGCAGGATCCGCCGCGCCGGGGCGGGCAGGCAGGACCGGGCCCTGCCACCGCGCCCGGCAGCCAGCCTTGGGTCGCAGCGCACTTCGCGGAGCTCGACACCGACAAGGACGGGACGGTCACCACGGCCGAACTGGAGGCCGAGTGCACGCGCACGCTGGAAGGCCTCGATCGCGACGGCAACGGGATCGTCTCGGCAGCCGAACGCGACGGTCGCGGCGGCGGCCGCTCGGCCATGGGCGGCTTCGTCAGGCAGCACTGGGGCGAAGTCGATGCCGACGGCGACGACATGGTGAGCGCGGCCGAGATCCGCCGTACCGCCCGCTCGATGTTCGACCGCGCCGACCGCGATGCCGATGGCAACCTCACGCGCGCCGAGGCCGAGACCCCGCGCACCGATGCCGCCCGCGGCAACGCCGGCAACCCGCAGGGCGGCACGCAGCCTGCGGGCGGCAACCAGGGCGCGCGCAACCGCCAGGGCGGCGGCGGCCGCGGCTATGCAGCCCTCGAGGTCCCGTTCCACACCGACGTGCCGTGGCGCAACCACGACCTGTTGCTGGTGCAGCCGACGGCGACCACCATCACCCTGTCCGTGCTGCCCCACCGCGAACTCGAGGCCTACGTCGAGTTCGGCACGCCGGGGGCGCCGGAGCGCAACCGGACGCCCGTACGCGTGCTGAAGGCAGGCGAGCCCGTGTCGTTCGAGCTCACCGGCCTTGCACCCGGTGCGCCCCACGCATACCGCTTCCGCCATCGCCCGGCGGGCGAGGCGGACGCGACGTTCGCGGCGGACGGACCGCACGTGTTCCACACGCAGCGAGCGCCCGGCAGTGCCTTCACCTTCACCGTGATCGCCGACTCCCACCTCGACACGCCCGTGTCGACGGAGGTCTACGCCCAGACGCTGCAGAACGCGCTGGCCGCACGGCCCGACTTCCACGTCGACCTGGGCGACACGTTCATGACCGACAAGCGGCGTGACTTCCGCGAAGCGGAGCCGCATTACCTCGCGCAGCGGTACTGGCTGGGCCAGCTGTGCACTTCGGCGCCGCTGTTCCTCGCGCTCGGCAACCACGATGGCGAGGCCGGGTACTCCGGGTCGCGGCCCGACCAGGTTGCAGGCTGGTCGTATGCGATGCGCACGAGGCTGTTCCCGCCGCCCGTCACGTCCTCGGCCCCGGGCGCCATGTACACCGGCCGCACCGGGTGGCGCGACGGCAAGGGTGCCAACCACTTCGCCTTCGAGTGGGGCGACGCCCTGGTGTGTGTCCTCGACCCGTTCTGGGCCACCACCGAGCGCGCACGCGGTGGCGGCACCAGCGAGCTGGAGCTCACCGACGCCAGCTGGAACATGACGCTCGGCCGTGAGCAGTACGACTGGCTCGCGCGCACGCTGGCCAGCTCGAAGGCACCGTGGAAGTTCGTGTTCACGCACCACCTCGTGGGCGGACGCGGGCGCGTGGCGCGCGGCGGCGCGGAGTCGGCACCTTACTTCGAGTGGGGCGGCGCCAACGCCGACGGTTCACCGGGCTTCGCACAGCGTCGCCCGGGCTGGCCGAAGCCGGTCCACCAGCTGCTGGTGGAGCACGGCGTGGCCGCGGTCTTCCACGGGCACGACCACCTGTTCGTGCACAACGAACTCGATGGCGTGGTCTACCAGTGCATCGCCCAGCCGGGCAACGCGCGCGGCAACACGCGCACGGCAACGGAGTACGGCTACGAGGGCGGCACGGTGCTGGGCAGCCCGGGCCACCTGCGGGTCAGCGTTGCGCCCGGTGAGGCGCGCATTGCCTTCGTGCGCTCGCTGGTCGGCGAACCGTCGGGCCGGGATCGCGCCGGCGCCGAGGGCAACGGCTCGGTCGTGCACGAGTACGCGCTCGCACCGCGCCGCACCAGGTGAGGCTCAGGACACCGGCTGGTCGGCCATCCACGCGAGGATCAGCGTGTAGCCGACGGCGAGGACGACCGGCCCGACGAACAAGCCGATGATGCCGAAGGCGAGCAGGCCGCCGATCACGCCTGCGAAGATCAGCAGCATGGGCAGGTCGACGCCCTTGCGGATCAGGAGTGGTCGCAGCACGTTGTCGAGGCTGCCCACGGCGAGAGCCCACGCACCGAGTCCGATCGCCCAGCCGGTCTCGTCGCGGAAGAACAGCCACAGCGCACTGCAGAGGATCACGGGTGCGGCGCCGATCTGGGCGATGCCGCTCACGAACATCACTGCGGTGAGCAGGCCCGGGACCGGCACGCCTGCGACGGCGAGGCCGACACCGCCGGCAAGCGCCTGCACGAGCGCCGTGGCAACCACGCCGAGGGCGACCCCGCGGATCGCGCCGACGGCGAGCTGCATGGCACGGTCGCCGCGCTCGCCCGCGAGCCGGCGGGCGAAGCCCTGCACGCCTGCCGCGTAGGTCTCGCCGTGCAGGTAGAGGATGACGACGAGGAGCAGGATGAGGAGGCCGTTCACGAACAACAACCCGGCGCCGCCCAGCTGGCCTGTCGCCCACCGCATCATCTCGTCGAAGTAGGGCGCGACGCGCGCGCCGAGACCCTGCGGTCCCTCCGACATCCACTCGTCCCAGGTCGCGTGCACCTGCGGTCCGATGCCGGGCACGTCCCGCACCCATTCGGGCAGGTGGTCCGGCGCCTGGTCCGGCAGCGACCTGGCCCACGCGACGATGCCGGGGGCGTTCTGGACCAGCACCGAGATCAGCAGGGAGAAGGGCACCATCACCGCCAGCACCATCAGCACCACGACGATGGTCACGGCGAGCTTGCGCCTGCCGCCCAGCGCGTCCTGGAGCCGCACCAGCAGGGGCCAGCTGGCCACCACGAGCAGGGTGGCCCAGATCAGCGGACCCAGGAAGGGCTGCAGGATCCAGAACGACAGCGCCAGCAGGCCACCGAGGAACAGCACGGCCAGGACCGTTCGGGTGAGGTCGCGCAGGGGCTCGCCGGAGGTCATGGAGCGCATGGTAGGAACGGCCGGGCGAATGGCCAGCTCTGCTGGTTGCTTCGAAGTGCCGGACCGGACCGCTAAGCTCCGGCCACCCGCGATGGCCTACACCGCCACCCAACGCCAGCTCCTCGAACGCTACTTCTCCGTGGTGGACAGCCCGGACTTCGCGGACGTCTACCTGGTGCGCAACCTGCCCCCGGAGGTCGCGGCCACGCTCAACGGCGTGTACTCGCGCAGCAGCAAGTCGATGCGCGACCAGTTCCTCGAGCGGCTCGAGCAGGGTCTGGCCGCGACCGGCAAGTCGCTCGAGTCGCTGATGGTCGACGCGGGGCCGCGCGACGCGCTGTCGGCGGTGATGACCGACAAGGCCGGCCAGTTCCTCAAGACCTACGCCATTGACCACGGCCACAACTCGCTGCGCGAGGGCTCGGTGGTCCACCTGGCCATCGAGAAGGTCTCGCAGCTGGTGACGCGCTTCATCCAGCGCGAGCGCAGGTGCTCGTTCGAGGAGTCGTCGACGCGCTACATCAGCTTCTCCGCGGAGACGCACTGGCGCGATCCCGACGTGATGGCGGCCGGCGGGGACGTTGCCGCCGCCTACAACGCCGTCATCGACGAGACGTTCGCGCTCTACACCGAACTCAGCGAGGGGCTGGTCGCGCACCTGAAGCAGCTCCGCCCCCTGCAGGCAGGCGAGAAGGAGGCCCCCTGGCTGCGCACCATCAAGGCAGAGGCCTTCGATGCCGCGCGCTACCTCATCACGCCAGCCATCCTCACCAAGTGGGGCATGGTGGCCGACGCGCGCACCCTCAGCGACGTGATCAGTGAGCTGCGCAGCCACACGCTTTCCGAGTTCCGGCTGGTCGGCGAGCGCATGCAGCAGCAGGCGGAGACCGTCCTGCCCACGCTGCTCGCCCATGCACGGGCCAACGCCTTCCAGCAGCACACGCGCAAGGTCGTGACCGACCTCGCGACGCGGCTGGGCACGGTGCGCACGGCCCCGGTGAGGGGACCCGGCGCGTCGAGCGTGAAGCTGCTCGCCCACGATGCCGACCTCGATGCCAAGCTGCTCGCATCGCTGCTCTACGAGGCAAGCCGCGCGCCCTGGTCCGAGCTCATGGCGCGCGCAAGGGCCATGACGCCGGCAGAGCGCTCACGCCTCCTCGACGAGGTCATGGCTGCGCGCGGCAAGCACGACACGTGGCCGCTCGCGCTCGAGGGCGCGGCACCCTTCGAGTTCGAGGTGATGATGGACTTCGGCGCCTTCCGCGACATCGGCAGGCACCGCAAGGGACTGCAGCAACAGCAACTGCTCACGGTGGACCACGGATATGCCGTGCCGCCACTGGTCGAGCAGGCAGGACATCGCGACCGCTACCTCGCCACCCTCGACCGCGCCGCTGAGTTGCAGCGCAAGGTGGCAGCTGCGTTCCCCGATGCGGCGGGCTACGTGACGCCATTCGCCTTCCTGCAGCGGGTTCGCATCCTCTTCGACCCGCGCCAGGTCGACTACTTCGTCGAACTGCGCTCGGGCCCCGAGGGCCACTTCAGCTACCGCCAGGTGGCCATCGACATGTTCGACCACGTCGAGCGGGTGTCGCCCCTCTTCGCACGCTACATCCGCGTGCAGAAGGGCGAGGCATTCCTCGGCCGCATGCAGAGCGAACAGGGCGCGGACGACCGCCGCCTGCGCCGCATGCAGGCTGCCGGCGACGCCTGAGCCGCGTCAGCGGAAGCGCAGCCGCACGGGCGCGCTCGATCGCAGCGGCGCACCGACGGGGGCGAGCACGTGCGCCTCGAACTCCACCTCGAGTCCTGCGAGCTCGGTGGGCAGCGGCGTGAAGGGAATGAGGTCGAGGACGAGTTGCGTCGCACCAGCGGAATCGAGCAGGCAGAACGGGCTGCCGCCGCCGTTCTCCAGCTGCCATGCCTGCACTGCGGGCAGGAATGCCTCCTGTTGAGGGAGCAGCAGGCCACCTGACTGCAACATCGGCTCGTGCCAGCCCAGGGCGCCGAGGCTCACGAAGCAGGGCGCGCCCGCGAGTTCGGGATCACTCCGCACGGTGAAGGGCACCGGCTCGGGACGCTGCATCGCGATGTCCATCACGTCGGTCACCAGGACCGGGGCCACGTCCTCGACGGGCAGTTCCAGCGACGACCCGCTGGTGGCGCCGAAGTGCACGGAGACCTCGTGGCCGTGGAAGAGCGGGGCGACCTCGAGCGTGCGGCTCATCGGGTACTCCCGCAACCAGTGGTTGCGCAGGCGCAGCCGCACGATGGTGCCTGCGGGCAGCTGGGTCGCAACCGGGGGGAAACGAAGGGTCACCGGGTGCGTCGCGTTCGGGACGTCTGCGGACCTCGCGACGCCGGCCGAGGCCAGCATGTACTCGGGCTCGCCGGGGATCTCGACCGTGAGGAGCGCGGCGAGCGCCCACGTCGGATGCGATGGCGTCACCACCAGTTCGAGCTTGGGCGCCGCTGCAAGCGTGCGCGCACGTTCCAGCGGCGCGGCCGCGAACACGAGCTCGGAGAGCGGCATGTTGGCCAGCACCATGCCCACCTCGCGCTGGCTGATGT
>JBEATZ010000350.1:0-5656 GCA_041161695.1 Planctomycetota bacterium
GGCGCAGCCAGTTCTGCTCCAGCAGCACGCGCTGGACGCGGCGCAGCGGCAGCGACTTGGCGCGCGTGGTGAGCAGGCCGTAGCGGCGCTGCAGCACGGCGCCGCGCAGCGTGAGCGCGAAGCCGTGGAACATGACGAGGTTGCCGAGCGCGGACGCGGCCATGCCGAGGCCCAGCGCCAGCGCGACGGCGCCTGCGAGCAGCAGTGCTGCCACCGGCACCGAGAAGTCAGCGAGCCACGACAGGATCGAGCGCGCGATGCCCTCGAGGTCGGACACGGAGCCGAACTGCTGGGCGATCTCCAGGAAGGCGAGGAACGTGAGGCCGATGGCCCCCACGCGCAGGTCGGTGAGGCCGCGCAGCAGCAGCGACGTCGACGCGCTGCGGTGCACGAGCAGTTCGGGCTCGGGCTGCCAGGACACGGCAGGTGCCACGGCGCCGGCAGGGCCCGCGAGCGGCGCCGCTGCCGCGATGCCGCGCGTGGCGCGCGCCGCCAGCAGCGTCTCGCGCAGGTGCACGGCCTCGTCGCGGCCGAGCGAGTCGAGGCGCGCCTCGGCGCCCTTGCCCGAGGCGGTCTCCACGAGCACGACCACGAGCCCGAGCGCGCGGCGCAGCAGCGTCGACTCGAAGCCCAGGTCCTGGATGCGATCGAGCGGGATGCGGCGCTCCTGGCGGCTCAGGATGCCCTCGCGCACGACCAGTTCCTCGGCCGAGAGCGTGTAGGTGATGGTCAGGTAGCGCGCGAGCGCGGTGCCGAGCTGCAGCAGGAACATCGCGCCCGCGATGGCGAGGAAGACGGGCTCCACCACCACGCCGAGCAGCGCGGGGAAGATGGCCTGGCGCACCGCGTCGAGGAGGCGCAGCAGCAGCACGCCCGGGTGCAGGTGGCCGCGCGCGAGCACGGGCGGCTCGGGTGCCGCGGGTGCTGCCGGTGCGGGATCCGTTGCCGCGGGCGCAGGCGGTTCTGCCGGTGCCGGTGGCGCCTGCGGCAGGTCGGGCGGCAGGTCAGAGGACGTCATCGCCCCGTGCCTTGAGGATGCGGTCGCGCATCTGCTGCGCAGTCGCCGCGGCGAGACCCGGCACCCGGAACGCGCTGCCCTCGTTGCCGGCCGTGTAGACCACGAGCGTGGCGAGGCCGAACAACCGCTCGATCGGGCCGCGCAGCAGGTCGACGTGCTGCATGCGCCGGATCGGGATGACACGCTCCTCGTGGAACAGGATGCCGTAGCGCATCACCAGCAGTTCGTCGTCGATGCCGTAGCGCCAGCGCGCGTAGTTGAGGCCGGGGGCGACGAGGTTCCAGGCGAGCGAGGTGCCGCCGAGCACGAGCGCCACGGTGCGGGCGAGCACGTACCAGTCCTCGGCGTGTTCCTGCACCAGCGTGGTCGCGAACCACAGCATCGCGCAGAACACCACCGAGCTGGTGACGTCGGTGAGGTACCAGTAGGGCACCACGCGCCGCTCGATCCGCTGGAGCGCGGGCTGGGTGGCTGCGGCGGTGGCATCGACCGGGTTCATGGCCTGAAGGTGCCCGGACTGGGCCCGCGAAGCAACAAATGCAAGGCGCCTGCGCGGGCCTGCTCGCTACGCTTCGCGCCCATGCGCGCCAACCGCAAGTACCACGACCGCGTCGCGGCCAAGTACGACCAGGTCTACGACACCGCCTACTGGCGGATGTACCGCGAGATCTCGTGGCGCCACCTCAAGCCCTTCCTGCCCGTGCACCGGCCGGCGCGCGGCGCCGACCTCGGCTGCGGCACCGGGTGGTTCGGGGTGCGCATGCTGCGCGCAGGCATGCACACGACGTTCCTCGACCCGTCGATCAAGATGCTGGAACAGGCGCGCACCGCAGCCGAGGGCGAGTCGGCGCGCGGGCTCGAGACGGCGTTCGTGCAGGCGGGGCTCGAGGACATGGCGGAGATCGCCTCCGGCACCCTCGACTTCGCCACCGGCCAGGGCGACCCGTTGTCGTTCTGCGAGTCGCCCGACCGCGCGCTGCGCGAGCTGCACCGCGTGCTCAAGCCGGGCGCAGCGCTCGTGCTGTCGGTCGACAACCGCGTGGCCGGCGTGCGCGCGCTCATGGACGAGGGCAAGGTCGAGGGCGCACTCGACGTGCTGCGCAGCGGCCGCACCGAGTGGCGCGGCCACAAGGTCGACGAGCGCTTCGGCATGAAGATGTTCGATGCCGAGGAACTCGCGACGCTGCTGCAGCGCAACGGCTTCGAGGTGTGCTCGCGCATCGGCAAGACCTGCATCGTGCAGCGCCGCCACGAGGAACTGCTCGAGGACGCCGACGTGCGCAGCCGGCTGCTCGCCGCCGAGGAGCAGGTGCACGGCAGGCCCCACTGGCTCGCCTCCGCCTCCCACCTGCAGTTCGCGGCGCGCAGGCTCGACGGCTGAGCCGGGGCCGGCAGCGGCCTCGTGCGCGCGTTCAGCCGGCGGTGCGCTGGTTGAGCCACACCAGCACGGCCACCGAGGCAAACAGCGCGAGGGCCAGCAGCCATGCGATGCGGCGCGAGGTCTCGGGCGCGGCCTGCTGGTCGCGCGCCTGCTCCAGGGAGGGGTCGAAGCCGCTTCGCATGGGATCAGGACGCGCGCAGGCCGCAACCGTCGCAGTCCCGCCGCGTGGTCACGGCAGGAGGAGAAAGATGGGGTGGCTGACGGGATTTGAACCCGCGACCCTCAGAACCACAATCTGATGCTCTAACCAACTGAGCTACAGCCACCGTGCCGAACAACCTGCGCGGTTGAGGGGCGGAGAGGTTAGCCAAGCCCACGGAGGCGGGTCAAGACGAAGGCGCGGCCGGTCGCCAACTCTCGCTTGCATCGACCCGGAACGGTCGCTACCTTCCCTGCCCCCAACAGGCCTCCGTAGCTCAGTTGGTAGAGCAGCGGATTCTTAATCCGCGGGTCCTAGGTTCGACCCCTAGCGGAGGTACCACATGCGACGCCGGTGGCGACAAGCCGTCGGCGTCGCGCACTTTCCGGGGCAGGTTTGCGGGCGCGGCTGCGCCCTAGAGGTCGGCCGCCTCGGCCGTCTCGCTCACCTTCGAGTGCGGCGCAGCGACCGGGACCCTGGGGAGCACGACCGTGAAGCGGGTCCACGCGCCCTCCTCGCTCTCCACGGTGACCGTGCCGCCGTGGGCCCGCGCGATCTCGCGCACGATGTGCAGGCCGAGGCCGGTGCCGCTGATCCCGCCGGTGTTGGATCCGCGCTCGAAGCGGCGGAACAACCGCTCCCGGTCGCCCGCGGGGATGCCGATGCCGTTGTCCTCCACCACCACGTGGAACTGGTCCTCGACCTCGCTGCCGCGGACCGAGATGACGGGCTGGCGCCCGGGCGAGGTGTACTGGATGGCGTTGCCGACCAGGTTGTGGAACAGCCTGGTGAGCGCCCACTCGTCGGCCGTGACCACGGGCAGGGGCTCGACGCGGAAGCGGATGTCCTTCTGCTCGATCTCGGCGCGCTGGGCCTGCAGCACCGAGGCCACGAGCAGCGAGAGGTCCACGTCCGCCAGCTTGAGGCTGATGCCGTCGTGGTCGAGGCGCGAGCTGTCGATCAGGTCGCGCGTGAGTCGTTCCATCTGGCCCACTGCCGTGAGGCCGTTCTGGATCGCCTGGTGGACCTTCGGTTCGAGGTCCCCGAACAGCCCCCGCTGGAGCGAGGACAGCATGAGGCGCAGCACGCTGATCGGGCGCTTCAGGTCGTGGACGGTGTTCTGGGCCGATTCCACGAGTTCGCGCACCTTGCGCTCGAGCAGGTGGCGGTACTCGTCCAGCTCGCCGAAGCGGTACGCGAGCTCGAGGTTGGACTGCACCGTGTGGTCGAGCAGCGAGGTGTCGAGGTCTAGCGGCGGCAGTTCGCGCAGCGGCGCGGGCCGCAGCGGCTGCGAACCCGCAGCAGCGCTCGTGTCGCTGGTCGTACGCGGCTCGCGCGAGGGCGCGGCATCCTGCAGTGGCCCGAGGTCGACCGAGAGTTCCTCGTCCCGGAACACCGGGCCGGACTTGCGGCGCGGCAACTCGTCGCGCAGTTCGTAGCGGAAGTCGGTCTCGTCCGTGCGCTCCTGTCCGGCCTGGGGCCGTGACGGTTCGTCGCGCAGCACGACCTTGGTGGTCTTAGGCTCGGCGAGCTCGCGCTCGCGGTCGCGCCGCCGCTCGTCGGCCAGCGCCCAGAGCTTGGTGCGCACCCCCGACGCCACGTCGGCAGACGTTGCATCGCCGCGGCCGAGGCCGAAGGCTTGCACTTTCTGTTCCACCATCAGGCTGGTCGCGTGCACGAAGGCCTCGAACACGCCCTGGCCGTCGGTTGCAACCGAGGGGAAGCAGTCGATCGCGGGCTGCAGCCGGAAGTGCTGGTCGAGTTCGGCCTCGGGCAGCACGTCGGCGAGGTCGCGCTTGTTGTACTGGACGACGATGGGGATCGACCCCATCTCGGGGCCCAGCGCGGCGAGGTTGTCCTTCAGGCTCTGCAGCGACTCGAGGTTCTCCTGCAGGCGGCTGCGCTGGCTGTCGACGACGAAGACGACGGCATCCGCGCCCGTGAGCACGTACTTGCGCATCTGCCGGTACTTGGGCTGGCCGGGCACCGTGAAGCCCTGGATGCGCACCTTGTAGCCGCCGACCGAGCCGAGGTTGATCGGCAGGAAGTCGAACAGCAGGGTCGAGTCCTCTTCGGTGTTGATGGAGACGAGTTGCACCTCGTTGCGCGGGCACAGGATGGAGTGCACGTGCTGGAGGCTCGTGGTCTTGCCGCCCACGCCGACGCCGTAGTAGACGAGCTTGGCGTGGATGGTGCGTTCGGAGACGTTGATGTAGCCCATGGCAGGGAGGCTTCGGCCTGCCTCCCTATCGGCAGGATGCAGGGCCGGCCTTCAGCCCGCCCTGCTGCACCGCCCGGGGCGCCCCTCAGCGCGCCTGCGCGGCAGCAGGCCTTGCCACGGGCACCAGCACGCAGCGCCAGCAGCGCGCGGGGTCGAGCAGCGGCAGCAGCGCTGCCGCGACGGACTCGGGCGTGGCCGAGGCCAGGCCCTCGAGGTCGGCGCCGGTGATGCCCTGCACGGTCGCGAGCGCCATGGCGCGCGCGCGGATGCGCAGCGCCTCGGGCACCTCGACGAGCGACTGCTGCAGCGAGGGGTTCCACGGCGGCAGCGCGTACTCGAACTGCAGCATGCGCACGGCGCCCTGGAGCTCGCGCGCCGTGGGCGGCCGCTGGCGCAGGCTCGCGAGCAGTTCGTCGAGTTCGCGCAACGGCAGCTGTTCGTCGTCCGCGCCCCTGGCTGGCAGCTGCGCGCGGCCGAAGCCCTCGTCCGCCACGCTGGGACCGCGACGGTGGAGGCGCAGCACGGGATCCGCCGCCCCCCACGACCACGCCACGAAGGGCGCGAGCGCACGGTCCTCGCCGCCCCGGTACCGCTGGAACTGCTGCTGGGCGCGGGTGCGCAGCACCTCGATGCCGAGCGCGAGATCCGGCGAGGCGCGCCCGGGCATGCGCACGGCAACGCATGCGAACACGCCGCGCACCTGCGGGTGCACGGCGCGCACCGGCTCGGCGGCTGCAGGCAGTTCGCCCAGCGGCTCGACGGCCACCGCCGCAGGGAGCCGGAGGCGCGCCAGGAGGGCCTGGTGCTGCAGTTCGGCAGGCAGCGGCGCGCCACCCA
>JBEATZ010000352.1:0-3428 GCA_041161695.1 Planctomycetota bacterium
GTCGTCCGAGGCAGCCGGCTTGTCGTTCCAGAAGCCGATGAGCAGGTAGCTGCCGAGGCCGACCAGTTCCCAGAACAGGAAGGTCTGCAGCAGGTTGGGGCTCAGCACGACGCCGAGCATCGCGAACAGGAAGAAGCAGAACTGCCAGGGGAACCGCGCGGCGCGCGGGTCGTCGTGCATGTACCAGCCGTTGAAGACCAGCACGAGCGTGCCCAGCAGGCAGACGACGAGGCTCATCACCGAGCCCATGGCATCCGCCATGGTGCCGAGCCCGAGCAGGAGGCCGCCCACCTCGAGCCACCGCACGTGCACGCCCGGCAGCGGCGCATCGGCCAGCAGGCAGGCGAACACCAGCTGGAAGGCGAGCACCGTGGCCGTGGCCATGACGAACGCAGCCACGCGGTGCGCGAGCATGGCGCGCGCCCACGGCGCGAAGGCGAGGAGCACGGCTGCCCCGAGCGGCAGCAGCAGGATCGACAGTTGGAGTCCGGCCGGGGTCACGAGCGCAGCTCCCGGGTCTGCTCGAGGTCGACGTCGCGCGAGGTGCGGTAGACCGCGAAGAACAGCGCGAGGACGACGGCTGCCTCGGCTGCCGCCACCACCACCACGAACAGGCTCGCCGACTGGCCCTGCACGTCGACCGCACCGGCCCGGAAGCGGCCGTATGCGGCGAACTGGAGCGCCGCCGAGTTGAGCAGCAGTTCGATGCCGATGAGCACGCCGATGGCGGTGCGGCGCGTCGCGATCGCCAGCAACCCGCAGGCGAACAACAGCGTCGCCACGACCAGGTAGGCGGTGAGGGAATCGGCGTGGAGGCTGCTCATGCAGTTCCCCCTGCGGCCTTGCGGTAGCGCTTCACGGTGGCCACGGCGCCCACGAGGGCGATCGTGAGCAGCAGGCCCGCCACGAGGAACGGTGCGAACCAGTGTCCCACCAGCAGGTCGCCGATGGCGCCGCTCGCACCGAAACCCGTGTCGGCCTTGTCGACGGGGCCGCGCTGCTGTTCGAGCCGCAAGCCGTGGTCGAGGGTGACGACCAGCAGGTGCAGGCCCGCGGCCGTGCCGAGGGCGGCGGCGAGGACGCCGCCCACCTGCTGGAGCCTGGAGGGGACCTGCCGTTCGCCGAGGATGTCCGAGCTGAAGAGCGTGGCGAACAGCACCAGCACGAGGATGCCGCCGAGGTAGACGACCACCTGGATGCAGGCGAGGTACCAGGCCTGCAGGAAGAGGTAGAGCCCGGCGACGCCGAGGAGGCAGAGGCCGAGCAGCAGCGCGGCGTGGAACAGGTTGCGCAGCGTGGCGGCGCCGATGGCGCCCACTGCGGCAACGAGGCAACAGCCCCAGAAGAGCCCTTGTTCGATCACGTTGCGGGCCCTTCCTTGGCCGGGTCCGCGGGCGGTGCAGGCGGCGTCGCGGCTGCTGCAGCAGCTGCGGCGGCTGCCTTTGCCTTCGCGGCGGCGGCAGCTGCGTCCTTGGCCTTCTTCTTGGCCTCGCGCTCCGCGTCGACACGCGCCTTCTCCTCGGGCGAGAAGTAGCCGAGGCCGTAGATGCCGATGAGGTGCGGCCCCGTGGGATCGACGTGCGCCTCCACCCACGCGCGGTCCTCGGGACTCAGCTGGTCGGTGGGCAGGTTGGCGAGCTTGCGCAGCCGCTCCATCTCCGCGGCATCGAGGCGCTGGTCGAGCTGCGTCGAGTTGCGGCGGAAGAGGAAGCGGCCGAGTTCCTGCTCGCGCGGGTCCACCTGGAAGTGCGTCGACATCGACAGCGAGTCGGTCGGGCAGGCGCGCACGCACAACCCGCAGTAGATGCACTTCGACAGGTCGATGTCGAAGCGCGACGCGCGCATCTTGTTGTTCTCGTCGCGCTCGCCGTCCATCGTGAAGCAGTCGACGGGACACACCTTGTCACAGGCGTGGCAGACGATGCAGATGTCGGCGTCGTTGACGAGGTGGCCGCGCACGCGGTCGCCCACCACCTCGGGCGGATGCTCGGGGTACTGGCGCGTGATGTTCGACGCGCCGCCCTCGTCGCGCAGGTTCTCGACGAGGAACCTGCCCGTGGTGCGCATGCCGGTGAGGAAGGCGTTGACGCCCTCGACGATGTCGTTGACCCACGCGAGGATCACGAGCCGCCTCCGGTGAGTTCACGCAGTGCAGGGTGCATGCTGCCGTGCTTGCGGCGCGCAGCCACCACGAGCAGCACGCCGGGCACCAGCGGCACCAGCCAGGCGAGCACGGTGCCCATGAGGCCGGTGGCGAGACCGGGCTGGGCCGGCAGCCTGCCGTAGGGCACGCCCGGCTCCACGGCACCCACCGCCAGCATGGTGAAGGCCACGCCGAGCAGCGACACGAGGCACAGCGGCACGAGCGTGAGCCAGCACAGCCTCATCACCTGGTCGACGCGGAACCGGGGCAGGGTCCACCGCACCCAGATCATGCAGAAGAGGATCAGCAGGCACTTGAGCGTGAAGATCGTCACGTGCACGAGGCTCTCTGCCAGCGGGTGCAGCCCCACGATCCACTCCTCGCACAGCGGGCTCTGGTAGCCGCCGAGGAACAGCGTCGTGAAGAGTGCGCCGATGAGGATCATCTCGCTGTACTCGGCGAGGGCGAACATGCCCCAGCGCAGGCCCGAGTACTCGGTGTTGAAGCCGCTCACGAGTTCGCTCTCGGCCTCGGCCATGTCGAACGGCGTGCGCTGGCACTCGGCGAGTCCTGCCAGCAGGAAGATGCCGCCCAGCAGCGCGAGGAACGGGCTCTGCAGCAGGTTCCAGCCGGCGAAGCTCAACACGCCCGGTTGGTACTGGCCTGCGACGATGGCGTGCAGGTCCATCGTGCCCGACCACAGGACCACGCCGGCAATGGCGAGGCCGACGGGGACCTCGTAGCTGACCATCTGTGCGACGGCGCGCATGCCGCCCAGCAGCGACCACTTGCTGCCCGATCCCCAGCCGGCCATGAGCAGGGCCATCACCGAGATGCCGGCGACGGCCACCGCGTACACGGCACCCACCGGGATCTCCAGCATGACGACGTGCTGCGAGAAGGGCACGGCACAGAAGGGCAGGAAGGCGCCGAGGAGCGCGAGGTAGGGCGCCATCCGGAACACGGCTCCGTCCGCGCCGCTCGGGATGATGTCCTCCTTGCCGAGCATCTTGATGCCGTCGGCAGCGAGCTGGCCGAGGCCGAGGCGACGCGCCACCTCCAGGAGGTTGCGGACGCCCGGCAGCCCGGTGAAGCGCTCGAAGCAGCGGTCCTGCGTCGCGCGCGGCAGGAACCAGAGCACCACGCGGAAGCCGAAGCGCAGTGGACCGTCGAAACCAGCCGAGTTGGGCCCGACGCGGCGCTGGATCGCCGCGGCGACCTTGCGCTCGATGATCTGCGCCACCGAGGCGATCGGGAACACGATGAGCAGCAGCGGCGCCACCCA
>JBEATZ010000429.1:0-3149 GCA_041161695.1 Planctomycetota bacterium
GTCGTCTCCGTCGCCGTGCGCTGCAGCGCCGCCTGTGCCGCGTCTCCTGCCTGCGGTTTCGCCTGTTCGGTCGCAACCGGCAGCGGCGGCACGTCCTCGTTGCCCGTCGCCAGCAGCAGCCATGCGGCTGCGCCGATTCCGATCAGAGCCAGCACTGCGATGCCATGCGCCCTTGCCATGGCGCCAAGGTGCGAGTGCGCACCGCGCCCGTCAAGGTTCCCGTGGGACGTCCGTGCTTTCCCTTGGTCGTCGACGGCTCGACAGCCATACTGCTCGCCCTTTTCGCAAACCCATGAGCAAGGTCTACGACATCGGCGTTCTGCCCGGCGACGGCATCGGTGAAGAGGTCGTCCGCGAGGCACTCAAGGTCCTGGACGCCGTGCAGGGCGTGTACGGCTTCCAGACGAAGCGCGAGCACATGCCCTACGGTGCCGAGCACTTCCTCGCCACGGGCGAGACCATGCCGGAGGCCGCCTTCGACCGCATCCGCCAGATGCACGCCGTGCTGTTCGGCGCGATCGGCGACCCGCGCATCGAGGTGGGCAAGCTCGAGTTCGCGATCATCGCGGGCATGCGCCACAAGCTGGACCTGTACGTCAACCTGCGCCCGGTCCGCCTGTACCACGAGTCGCTGTGCCCGCTGAAGGGCAAGACCACGGCCGACATCGACATGGTGTTCTGCCGCGAGAACACCGAGGACGCCTACTCCGGCGTGTACGGCTACACCAAGAAGGGCTCCGAGCACGAGATCGCGCTGCAGGAGATGATCTACACGCGCCGCGGCACCGAGCGCATCATTCGCTACGCGTTCGAACTCGCGCGCAAGCGCGGCCCGAAGCCCGGCAAGGACAAGCCGCAGGTGACCCTGATCGACAAGGCCAATGCCGTGCGGGCACAGGACCTGTGGACGCGCGTGTTCGCCGAGGTTGCGAAGGAGTACCCGGACGTGGCCACCGACCACGCCTACATCGACGCGGCCTGCATGTGGATGATCAAGAATCCCGAGTGGTTCGACGTGGGCGTCACGACCAACCTCTTCGGCGACATCATCACCGACCTCGGCGCCATGCTGATCGGCGGCATGGGCATCGCGGCCTCGGGCAACATCCACCCCGGCCGCGTGTCGATGTTCGAGGGCATCCACGGTTCGGCGCCCAAGTACAAGGGCACCGACAAGGCGAGCCCGCTCGCCACCATCCTCGCCATGTCGATGATGCTGCACCACCTCGGCGAGAAGGAGGCAGGCGACCGCGTCGAGGGCGTGGTCGCGGAACTCATCCGCACCGGCAGGATCCGCAGCCTGCGCGCCGGCGAGCACCGCTGCAGCGAACTCGGCACGATGGTGAGCGAGGGCGTGCTGGCCGCGGGCCGCGCGCACTCCTGAACGCCGTGCCGCACCGGCCACCCGGCACCGTTGCCATGGGCGGCTGCGTGCGGCCCCTTCCCGATTCCCGTGGGGTAGGCTTATCCTCGGCCGATCGGGAGCCATCGTTCCCGCAGGACGCATGATGTCGAAGCCCTCGTTCCCGGGTCGTTGCGCACGCTTCGTGGCCACCGTGTTGGTCGCGCTGTCGGCCACCTTCGCGTCGGGCCAGCAGCCCGCGGCTCCCGCGCCCGGCGCGCCCCGCGTGCAGCAGGCGCCGCCGAGCCTGATGCGGAAGTTCGATGCCGCCCGGGGCACCCTGCAGGAACTGGCCGTGCCGCTCGGCTTCGCCGAGGAGGCCCGGATCCCGGTGCAACTCGGCGGTGCCGTGCACCTGTTGGTGCTGCACCCGCACGACGTCCGCGCCCACGACTTCCGGCTGCTGGTCGCGGACGCCACGGGGACCCATGAAGTGCCTGCCGGTCCCTCCGTCACCTGGCGCGGCACCGTCGACGGGGATGCGCAGACCGCAGTGGCTGCGGCGCTGGTGGGCGGGTCGATCAAGGCTCTCGTCCGCATGCCCGAGGGTCAGGGCTTCTGGGTGATCCAGCCCGTGCACGAGGTCGAGCCCACTGCGGGCAACGGGCTCCACGTCGTCTACCACCACTCCGACACGGCCAACATGCCCTGGCAGTGCGGCACGGTGGCCCCGACCCCCTCGGCGCCGCAGCTGCCGGTCGGCGGCACCGACGTCAACCTCGAGTGCCAGATCTCCTGCGAAGCCGACTACTTCTTCTTCCAGCGCAACAACAGCAGCGTCTCGGCCACGCAGGCGGACATCACGCAGGTCGTCAACGCGATGGACGTGATCTACCGCACGGACGTCCAGATCGCCTACGTGATCCCCACGATCATCGTGTGGGCGAGCGCCGACCCCTACACGAGCAGCGACCCGGCCACGCTGCTCGGCCAGTTCCAGCAGCAGTGGAACGCGAACCGCGGCAACGTCGTGCGCGACGTCGCGCACCTCTTCACCGGGCGCAACCTCGCCGGCTCGACGATCGGCGTCGCCTTCCTCGGCACGGTGTGCTTCACGGGGGCCGCCTACGGGCTCAGCGAGTCCCTGTTCACCGTCAACTTCGGCAGCCGCGTGGGCCTCACCTCGCACGAGGTCGGCCACAACTGGAACGCAACGCACTGTGACGCGGTGTCCGACTGCCGGATCATGTGCAGCGGCCTCGGCGGCTGCAGCAGCGTCCTCAACTCCTTCGGTCCGACCGAGCGCGCGCAGATCGATGCCTACAAGCAGTCGGTCACCTGCCTCACCCAGCAACTCAACGTCCCGATCGCCATCAACCTCACGCCCACGAGCGTGAAGTCGTACAACCCGCAGGTGGTGACGCTGAACGGAAGCGGCTTCACCGGCACCACCGCGATCCAGGTCGGGGGCGCACCGATCACCACCGGGTTCACCGTGGTGAGCGACACGCAACTGCGCTTCAACCCGCCCGTGCCCACGGCGCTCGGCACCGTGCCGGTGCGCGTGGTGAACGCGCTCGGGACCAGCAACCAACTCGGCCTCACGTACACGGGTACCACGCCTTCGGAGCTCACGGTCCCGCTGGCGGCCATTGGCGGGTCCAGCCTGACCTTCAACTTCGGGGGCTCGGGCAACGGGCTCTGGTTCCTGCTCGTCTCCCTCTCCAACACCACGGCGCCGCTGCAGGGCCAGCCGGTACTCACCGGTTATTCGGTGCTGGCCGCGGGCGCACTCAACGGCATCGGC
>JBEATZ010000030.1:0-3216 GCA_041161695.1 Planctomycetota bacterium
CTTCCCCATCGGTGGAGTAGAGCTCCAGCGACTTGCCGTCGGTGCCCAGCAGCGCGAGGTCGCGCCGGCCCTTGCCGAGGAACCCGCCGCGCACACCGAGCCGCGCCTTGGACACGACCTCGGTGAACTTCTGCACCAGCTCCTGCTGCTTGCCCAGCAGCGAGAGGATCGGCGGGATGCGCAGCGTGACCGTGCGCCGCCACTTGGGCGTTCCGGCAAAGGCGCCGTTCTCGCTGCGGTAGCCGACGGCACGGATGTCGATGTCGATCGACTGCACGAGGCCGAGGATCAGCGAGGCGATGCCCGGCAGCTGGACCTGGAACGACAGCAGGTCCGCCATGCGGTCGTCGTCGAGGTCCACCACCAGCATGGCGCTCACGTCGTCGGCAACGGCCTGCGTCCGCGCCTTCTGGAACTGTGGACCCTCCTTGCTGCTGAGGAAGGTCCAAACCTTGCGCCGGTGGGCCACGACGAAGTCGGGGATGCCGTCGCCGTCCACGTCGCCGCGCTGCAGCAACTGCCGGTCGCCCAGCACGACGGTCTCGCCCGGGGCCACGGTGGCCTTGGGCGTGCTGTCCTCGAACTGCTCGATGTCGACCTCGATGGGCTCGCGGAACGTGCCATCCTCCGCCTGCAGGTGGAACGAACGCTTCGAGCGCTCGCGCGTGAGGAGGTCGGGCCTGCCGTCGCCGTTGAGGTCCGAGGTCAGGATCTGCGGGATCACCACCTCGCCCTGCAGTTCAGGATCGCTGCCTGCGCCCTCGGCCCCCACGCGCGCCTGGGCACGCACCGGGAGCATGCCCATGGCCCGGAACTGCACCGTGCCGTCTGCGGCCGGCGCCTCCTGCAGGAACGGCTGGACGCCCTGCAGCGTCGGCAGCAGCACGTCCATCTTCCCGTCGAGGTTGAGGTCCTGGACGAACGAGGACACGCGCGGCCGGTCCACGCGCAGCTGGTTGCGGGCGCGCCGCACGAGCGGCTGGCCGTCCGCGGGCGCGATCACGTCGTCGGCGGGCCAGCGGATCCAGCTGGTGCCGTTCGCATCGCACACCACGAGTTCCTCGCCGGGTTCGGGATGGATGTCCGCAACGGCAAGGAGCGAGTGCGATGGGTCGCGCAGCGTGGCGCCGCCGCGGCGGACGAGTGCTCCCTTCGCATCGAGTCCATGGCGCGTGACGATGCCGTCCTTGCCGACGAGGATGAGTTCGACGCGGCCGTCGCCATCGGTGTCGGCCGTGAGGGTCGCGAGGACCGGACCCTCGGGCTGCAAGGTGGCGACGACGGCCGACTGGGCACGCACTCCGGCGATGGCGGTGGCGGCCAGCACGGCGGCGAGGAGCCTGTGAAGCGGGAGGGAGTTCATCGCATCCTCACGAACAACACCTCGGTGGCGCCGGTGACGAGCACTTCGCCACGGTCGGTGTCCAGCATGACCGGGCGGGCACGGTCGGCGATCGGCAGGCGGCGGACGGGGTTGCCGAGGCGCACCTTCGAGCCATCCGGTTCGAACGGCTGCAGCACGAGCGCATCGCCCTCGCGGTGCAGCAGCGCAGGCAGTTCGCCGCCCGCTGCAGGCAGCACCTGCAGGAAGGCACCGCCGCCGCGCTCGGACTTGGTGGGCAGGCGTAGCACCTGGTTGAGCAGGGCCGGCGTGACGAACCGTTCGCCGGTGCCGCGGAACACGTTGACCTGCACCTCGAGTGCCACCTCGGCGCCGCCGCCCGTGAGGGCGCGCAGTGCGTCGATGCGGAGCGTGCAGGCGACGAGGTCGAGGGTGCCGTCCCCGTCGACGTCCACCACCTGTGGCGGGCGCGCGAGCGTCTGGGTGCGCAGTCGGCTGTCAGGCTTGGTGGACCAGGTGCCGTCGGCTGCGGTGCGGTACAGGTCCATGCGCACCTCGACTTCGTCGTTGCGGCTGGCCGACGAGCTCAAGAGCAGGTCGAGCCTGCGGTCGCCGTCGACGTCCACCAGTTGCACGTCGAAGGACGGGTCGAACAGCGCGAGCCGGTCCTGCGGGAACGGCAGGTCGCGATGAAAGGCCTTGCTGCTGCCGTCGAGCGCGAGGGCATGGAGTCTCCGGTTGCGGACCGACACCAGTTCGGCCGTGCCGTCGCCCTCGAGGTCGAGCAGTTGCGGCGCAGGGGTCCGCGTGAACAGCGTCACCAAGGGGGTCGTGGCACGCTTGCGCTCGTCGGCGCCGGATTCGTCGTCGTCCGACTCGAACTGCACGCGCAGCGAGTCGCCGTTCATGGCGGCCGCACCGTTGGTGGCGCTGGCGATGGGGCTCACCCACGCAGGGAGCTGCAGTGCGAAACGCCGCTGCGCATCGCCTCCTGCCGGGTTGGCGACCAACAGCGCGCCGTCCGGCTCGGGGAGCAGGAGGTCCTCGCTGCCGTTGCCGTCGAGGTCGATGCGTGCGTCGGGCAGTGCGAGCACGGCATCGCGCTCGGCTGCGGGCCACACGATGCGATGCGGAAACAGCACCGCGTAGTCGGTCGTGCCAGCCTCGTTGCGCGTGACCATCACCGCGCGCTCCGGCGTGAAGAGCACCAGTTCGCGCCCCTTGGCGGGCCCCACGTCGGCAAGGGTGAAGGCGACCACGTCTGCCTCGACGGGATACGGCGGCCAGGAGGGCTCGTTCACGAAGGCGGGTTCACCCTGCTGCTGCAGGTGCACGTGGATCGCGCGTCGACGCGGGCTGGACTCACGGACGGCGAGCACGAGGTCCTTGCGGCCGTCGGCATCCACGTCGAGGTACAGGTGACCCGTGTAGCTGACGCCCTTCGGCAGCTGGACCGTGGTGGCGCGCGGCGCCTGCTGTGCGAGGCACGGGCTGCAGGCGAGGGCGAGGGCGAGGAAGCGTTGCAGCCTCATCGATCGACCTCGAGCAGGCGGTCGGCATCGCCGCCGCCGAAGGTCACGATCCAGAGCAGCCGGAAGCGCCATGCCGCTGCCGTGCTCTCGTAGCCGAGCAGACCGAACACCACCGACCACTCGGTCTTGCCCCGCTCCGACTCGTAGTCGAACAGCACCGGGATGCTGACCTCGCGCAGGCTGGCGGAACGGGTGGAGAGGGCCACCTGCGCCGCGACGCGCTGGCCGCCGCGCACGTACTCGAGTGCCACCGAGTCCTTCGAGGTGTCTCGCAGCACGTCGAGCACGACCTGCGGGTGCACGACCGGCTTGCCGTCAATGGCGGCGATGAGGTCGCCGAAG
>JBEATZ010000062.1:0-16436 GCA_041161695.1 Planctomycetota bacterium
GCCTTCGCATGGGCCGCTGCATGCTGGCTGCGATGTCGGCCGGCTACCAGCGCATGTTCGCGGCCGATGCCGCGCACTACGCGCGCACGCGCGAGGGCGTGGGCGGCAAGGTGCTGAAGCACGAGCTGCCGCGCATCGCCATGGGCCGCATGTTGGGCGGCGCACTGCAGTCGCGCGCCTTGAGCCACCTGTCGCTGCAGCAGGATGCCGACGGCGTCGACCTCGCGGGATTGCGCGACCTGACCAAGTCGGCTGCCGCCACCACCGCCATGGAGTCGCTCACGGCCTGCGAGCGCGTGCTGGGCGGCCGGTCGTTCGACGCCAGCTCGCGCGTCAACGAGGCGCGCCCCAACATGCACGTGTTCGGCGTGGTCGAGGGCGAGGACGACCTGATCCTCATGGGCATGGTGAAGGACATCACGGACGGCTTCACCACGAAGTACATGGCCGGCCTGCTGGGCGTGATCCAGGCCATGAACATGGGCGGAGACGGCAAGCCGCTGCCCGCCGAACAGCGCATCCTGCGCATCGACCCGAAGTCGTTCGGCAAGGCGCCCGGCCGCTGCATCGCCGCCACGCTCAAGCTGCCGCTGCAGGGATCGTTCTGGAAGCTGGCCGGCTGGATCGTCACCAACGGCATCACCGAGGTGCTGCGCCTGCCGGGCATGCTGGTCCCCACCGGCCTCGTGCCCCGCTACGCCTCGCTGCCGCGCGAACTGCGCCGCCATGCGCGCTTCGCCGAGCGCCGGCTGCGCTGGATCCGCTGGGCCTGGCTCGCCATCAACATGCACTTCCAGCTGGAGCTCACCCGTGCGCAGGTGCCGCTGCAGCGCCTCGGCAAGGCCATCGAGCACCTCGTGTCGATGGTCGTGCTCTGCCACCACGCAGCGCAGCAGGACGTCACGCAGCAGCGTCGAACCGCAGGCCTACGCGCACCCGTTCGAGCAGCGCGCCAAGGGCTGAGCGCCCACTGCCGCAGCATCACTGCCGCAGCATCACTGACGCTTGCTCACGGCCGCAGCACGAGCGCCCCGTCGACCGTGCGGCTCGCGAGGATTTCGTGGGCCCGCGCGGCCTCGCGCAGGGGCAGCTCGGCATGGATGCGTACGCGCAGCCTGCCGTCGCGCACCCGGTCGAACACCGCGGCGGCCGAGGCCAACAGTTCGGTGCGCGTGGCCACGTAGTCGAACAGCTTCGGCCGCGTGAGGAACAGCGAGCCGTGGCGCGCGAGCTCGAGCACGTCGACGGGATCGGGCACGCCGGAAGCGTTGCCGTAGGAGACGAGCATGCCGCGCGGGCGCAGGCACTGCATGGAGCCAAGCAGTGTTGCCTTGCCCACCGAATCGTAGGCGACGTCTGCCATGGCCCCGCCGGTCACGGTGCGCACGAACGAGGGCAGCGCATCGGTGCCGCGGTCGACGAGCACGTGGTCGATGCCGAGCGCGCGGACGACCCCTGTGCGCGCGGCACTGCCCACCACCGCCACCACGTGTGCGCCGCGTTCGCGCAGCCACTGGCAAAGCAACTGGCCCACGCCGCCGGCTGCCGCGTGCACCACGGCCCACTGTCCCGGCGCCACCGCGAAGCAGCGCTGCACGAGGAACTCGACCGTCATGCCCTTGAGCAGCACGGCCGCTGCCGTGGCGGCATCGACAGCATCGGGCAACGGCACCAGCCGGTCCGCGGGCACGACGCGATGCGAGGCGTAGCTGCCGGGCGCGACGGCGAGGTATGCGACACGGTCACCGGGCTGCAGCCCCGCGACACCATCGCCCACGGACGCCACCACCCCTGCGGCCTCGAGCCCGATTCCGCTGGGCAGCGGGAGCGGATACAGGCCCGCGCGGTGGTACGTGTCGATCAGGTTGACGCCGATGGCGTCGTGGCGCACGAGCGCCTCGCCGGGGCCCGGCCGTGGCTCTGGAAGCACCTCGGGCACGAGGGACTCGGGGCCGCCGTGGGCGTGGATGCGGATGGCCAGCATGGCCGCATTGCACGCACCCGCAGCCGCGCCGCAAGCACGCCGCGCCCGATCAGGCGAAGATCTCGCGCAGCTGGCTGCCGCCGATCCAGTAGGCGCCGATCGCCAGGACGGTGGTCACGGTGACGATGCCCGGCAGGTCGCGCTTCGGCACCCACATCAGGCCGACGAAGGCCAGCACGGCGAGGCAGGTGGCGTTGACGACGAGCGGCAGCAGGCCGCCGTGCACCGGGACGAACTCGCGTGCGATGTCGAGGCTGTCCGTGTGGACACCCGGCCAGGGGAACCCAGCCGAGGTCTCCAACAGCACGTTCTGCACGTGCCCTTCGTCCCCCAGCATGGAGTCCACCTGCACGCGCCGCGTGGCCACCGTGAGCGGCAGGGAGAGCAGCGCCAGGCCCTGGCCGATGGTCGACGCGAGGTACACCCGGATCAACCAGAGCGGCATGGCGCCGCTGGGGAGGTGCGTGATCGCAAAGCCCGTCGTGGGCCACAGGATCATCGCGACCGGGATCCACATGCTGGTGGAGAGGCCGAAGGAGACGAGGGGGAGCATCAGGGATGCCACCATCGCGAGGGCCCAGGTCCCGTAGGTCTCGAACCTCCCGGACTGTTCCTTCCTCCGTGCGACGATCAAGGTTGCGACGCTTGCCACGCCACAGTGTGCCCCGGGACTTGCGGTCGGGAGCCACGGGAATGCGCAAGCGCGGCCTTGCGTCCCGAACCGGGACACGGCTCCGGCACCATCGGAGATTGGCGGCCGCACCGAGGATCCCGCCCTGCGACTGGACCTCGCAGGGCGCACCTGCCGATCTGCTCCTATCCTGCGCCGCAGGCACGAAACCATGGCACGCACCCCGCAACAGATCGCCGAGCTCAGGCGCCGAGTCGACTCCATCGCCAGCTGGTACCACCGCATCGACCTGGGCGACGGCGTCGAGACGCCTGGCCACCTGCGGATGACCGACTACCTGCGCCACTACCACTTCCCCGAGCGCATGGACGGCATGCGCGTGCTGGACGTGGGCGCGAGCACCGGTTTCTTCGCCTACGAGTTCGAGCGCCGCGGCGCCGCCGAGGTCGTGGCCGTCGAGTTGCCGAGCTGGGGCGCGCACGACTGGACGCCGCGATACCGCCGCGAGCTCATGCAGAAGACGGACTCGGAGAAGACCACCATCGACCGCGAGGTGATGTTCGACGGGTTCACCATCGTGGGCGAGGCGCTGGGTTCGAAGCGCGTGCGCCGCATCTGGAAGACCATCTACGAGCTCAACCGCGAGGAGCTCGGCACCTTCGACATCGTGTTCTCCGGCGCCATGCTCATGCACGTGCGCGACCCGGTGCTGGGCATCCAGCGCATGCGCGACTGCACGGCCGACGACGGCCGGTTGATCGTCTCGATCTCCACCACCATGGCG
Source organism: Planctomycetota bacterium (assembly GCA_041161695.1). Classification (GTDB taxonomy): domain Bacteria; phylum Planctomycetota; class UBA1135; order UBA1135; family UBA2386; genus JBEATZ01. The sequence continues at coordinate 3,400 of JBEATZ010000062.1, forward strand.
GACGCCACCGAACCCATCGCGCGCTTCGTCGGCGAGTGGAACCAGTGCAACTGGTGGCAGATGAGCCCCAAGGCGCTCGACACCGTGCTGCACTGCTGCGACTACGAGACCATCGAGAAGCGCGACTTCTACACGCTGCAGGACGTGACGGGCCGGTTCCAGGACCCCACCTACGTCTGCCACGCGCTGCCGCGCCGCGGCTGAGCGGACTCAGTCCGGCGCGGTGTCCGCGTCGGACTCGTCCTCGCCACCTTCGTCGCTCGCGCCGAACCAGATCGTGTCCGTGAGCAGTTCGCGCAGCACGGCCGTCGCATAGGAGCCCTTCGGCAAGCCGAAGCGCAGGCGCAGCCCGAGCCCCGGTGCCTCCTCGGCGGAAGCATCCCAGAGCGGCACGCGCAGCGGCCGGCGGTCGCCGCGGGCGAGGCCGAAGGGCACGCGCGCAAAGGACTGCGGCGTGAGGCCGAGCTCTGCCATGACCGCGGCCTCGAGGGAACGCATGTCCCCGAGCGGCATGGCCATCTTGGGGCCCGGCAGCGGGCCAGACGGGGAGATCTCGAGCGTGTCGGCGCGCTTCTGCTCGCGCGCGGGATCCTCGACGACGAACACCGCGCCGTTGCGGTGGATCCAGGCGAGGTCGCCGTGCCACAGCGTGCCGAGACCGTGCAGCCTGCGGATGACCACGCGGTTGAACACCTCGCTCTGCACCGCGGACACCAGCAGGCTGAACACGCGCCGCGGGATGCGCCTGCCGATGCGGCTGCCCTCCTCGCTGAGGATCTGCATGCCCTTCTCGAGGTTGGCGCCGCGCTTGCCGAAGCGCTGCTCGCCGAAGTAGTTGGGCACGCCGCTGCGCGTCATCTGTTCGAGGCCGGCGCGCGCCTTGGCGAGGTCGCCGGGCGCCGTGTCGCGCAGCACCAGTTCGAAGCGGTTGCCGAGCAGGTGGCCCATCTTGAGTTTGTTGACGTGGCGCCGCGCCTCCAGCACGCGCCAGCTCCTGCCCTTCAGCCTGGCGGCCTCCTCGTCGGTGATGCCCTGCACGCTCACCCACTGGCGGCTCACGGCCTGCGCGTCCTTGAGGCCCGCGACGCCGATGCCGCGTGGGTCGAGGCGCAGCATCTCGGAGAGGTCGTCGAGCAGGTGCAGCGTGGAGACACCGCGCTTCTCGATCCACAGGTACACGTGCTCGCCCGTGCCCTCGGGCTGGTAGAGCGGCAGTTCCTCGACGACGAAGTCCTCGGGCTCGACCTTGTAGCGGCCGTGGAACAGGCCGGCCGCGCTGTTGCGCGGCACCGGGCGCGTCGGCTTGATCACGGGCGGATCAGGCTTCCTTCTTGGCCTTGCGCGCGCGCTTGGGCTTGGGAGCCTCGGCGACGGCTTCGGCAGGCGGCTCGGCGGGGATCGTCACCAGCGCCTCGGCCTCGCCTGCGGCCTTCTCGATCGGCTTGAAGGCGGCAACCGGGTCGCGGCCGGTGGCGTACGCCATGAGGCGCGCCAGTTCGTCGCGCATGCGGTCGCGGGCGACGATGCGGTCCACCTGCCCCTTCTCCAGCAGGAACTCCGAGCGCTGGAAGCCCTTCGGCAGTTCCTTCTTGATGGTCGTGGCGATCACGCGAGGGCCGGCGAAGCCGATCAGTGCGCCCGGCTCGGCCACCAGCACGTCGCAGACGGAGGCGAAGCTGGCGGTGACGCCGCCCGTGGTCGGGTGCGTCAGCACCGAGATCGAGAAACCGCCCTGCTGGTGCAGCCGCGACAGGGCGCCGCAGGTCTTGGCCATCTGCATCAGGCTGATGGCGCCCTCGTGCATGCGGGCGCCGCCCGAGCACGAGAAGATGATCAGCGGCAGGCCTTCCTTCAGGGCCAGTTCGGCGGCCTTGGCGATCTTCTCGCCCACCACCATGCCCATGGAGCCGCCCAGGAAGGTGAAGTTCATCACCGCCATGACGCAGGGGATGCCCTTGATGGTGGCAGTGCCGGTCAGCACGGCCTCGGGCTCACCGGTCTTGGCCTTGGTCTGCACGATCTTCTCGCCGTAGGGCACCTTGTCGACGAAGCCGAGGCGGTCGTCCGCGCTCAGTTCGGCCCACAGTTCGACGAAGGAGCCCTCGTCCGCGGTGATGCGGATGCGGTCCCGGCCAGGGAGCGTGAAGTGGTAGCCGCAGGTGCCGCAGACCCGGTTCCGGGCCTCGAACTCCTTCCGGAAGAGCATGGCGTTGCAGGACTCGCACTTGATCCAGAGCCCGCCGGGCATGTCCTTTTTCTTGCCGAACCGCGTCCAAGCCATCGTGTGGGATCCTCCGGTGTGGGGAGAGGGCGGAGACGATACCGAGGGGGCCTGCGGTTGCCGCGGGCTTTCTTGGCGCAGCCGCCCGGCAGGCGATGCGACGGCGACAAAGCCCTTGCGCGAACGGGGTTGGGGCGTTCAGGCGGGGGGCTGCGGCACGGGCCGGGGACGCGCCATCGCGAACCCGTACACGAGCACGAGCACCAGGAGGAGGCAGGTGGCGACCGCGCCTGCAGCCGTGGCACCACCGGGCCCAGCCGGTCCGGCGGGCACCGAGGCAAGGCCGAGACCGTGCGCCAGCGATCCCCCGACCACGAGTCCGGCCACCCCCACCAGCGCATCGCCGTTGCCCTCGCCGGCCATGACCACCTGCCGGACCGGGCAGCCGCCGGCGAGCACGCCGCACAGCCCCACCAGCACGAGCGCCGCCGTGTTCCACAGCCAGTCGCCATGGGCGACCGGCTGCCCTTCGAGGCCGAACTGGAACCGGCCCGTGGCCATGGCCGTGGCCGCGTAGGCGAGCACGAGCACGCAGGCAGCGAGCAGCATCCAGCGCGGGCCCTTGAAGACCTCGCGGCCGGCGCGGATCGCGCAGAAGCCGGTGGCGGAGAGGATCGCCCCCGCGAGCCCGCCGATGCCCAGCGCCCAGGTCCAGGAGGCATGGGCCGGCGGCCCGTCGCCGCCGGGACCGGGCCCGGCGAGGACCGATCCCCACAGGAACAGGGCGAGCAGCAAGCCGAGCACGACGGGACCCGTGAGCCCCACCGCCAGCGGCACCTCGCTGGTCCTGCCGATCGAGTAGCCGCGCCGCTCGAACTGGGTGCCGAGCCAGACCCCGCCGAGGAAGCCCGGGAACGCGAGCCACGCAGACAGGTCGCCGCCGCCGAGGCGTTGCAACAGCCGGAAGGGACAGCCCAGGAACACGAGGGAGCCGATGCCCATCGCGAGGCAGAGGACGAAGCGCGCGACCGCGTGGCTGCCGCTGCGACCGACGTGCCGTCCGGTGAGCAGGGAGAAGGCGAGCGCGCCGAACACGATGCCCGGGATCTCGGGCCGGAAGATCGCCGCCGCAGCCTGGTGCAGCTTCAGCGCGCCACCGAGGTCGCGCAGGAAGCAGGCGCCGCACAACCCCATGTTGCCGGGGTTGCCGAGGGCGACGAGCGCGGCCGCGCCGATGCCCAGGAGGGCGGTGAGCAGCAGGGCGCGCAGTCGGACGGGGACGGGATGGTCGCCGCGGAGCATCGCTCCATCGTGCAGCCACGGTGTCGCGCGCGCACGCGTGTGCGGCGGAATCAACGCACCAGTTCAGCGAGCACGCGCGGCCATGGCCGCCGTGCGCAGGGCCGCGATGCGGGAACGGCGGTCGTCGGCGCCGAACACGGCCGTGCCGGCGACGAACACGTTGGTGCCGGCGGCCGCTGCCGTGGCGATGGTGCCGGTGCCGATCCCGCCGTCCATGCTGACCTCGCCGCGGAAGCCGAGGTCGCGCAGTTGCTGCACCTTGGGCAGCACCCCGGGCCTGAAGGACTGCCCGCCGAAGCCGGCGAACACGCTCATCACGAGCACGAGGTCGAGGTGCGGCAGGAAGGGAGCGAGCCGCTCGGCCGGAGTGTCCGGCTGCAGCGACATGCCGACCTTCGCCCCGCGCGCGCGGATCGTGTCGATGAGGGCGCGCGCATCGCCACGGTCCGCCACCTCGACGTGGAACGTGAGCAGGTCGGCGCCGGCATCGAGGAACGCGGGCGCGTACTGCCACGGGTCGGTGATCATCAGGTGCACGTCGAGCGGCAGCGTGGCGACCTTGTCGATCGCGGCCACCACCGGCGGGCCGAAGGTGAGGTTGGGCACGAAGTGCCCGTCCATCACGTCGAGGTGCAGCCAGTCGGCGCCCGCAGCCTCGACCGAGCGGATCTCGTCCGCGAGGCGCGCGAAGTCGCAGGCGAGCAGCGACGGCGCGATGCGGACGGGATGGGCTGCACTCACGTCAGCCTCGGGTGAGGGCAGCGACGCCCGGCAGGACCTTGCCCTCGAGCAGTTCGAGCGAGGCGCCGCCGCCGGTGGAGACGTGCGACATGCTCGCCACCACGCCGGTCTTCTCGGCTGCAGCGACGGAATCACCGCCGCCCACCACGCTGAATGCATCCGATGCGGCAACGGCCTTCGCCACGGCCTCGGTGCCCTTGCAGAAGGCATCCATCTCGAACACCCCCATCGGGCCGTTCCACACGATGGTCTTCGCGCCGGCGAGGGCCTCGCAGTAGGCGCGCATGGTGGCAGGGCCGATGTCGAGGCCCATGAGGCCGTCGGGGATGTCGCCCACGTGGACCGACGCCGGGCTGTCGGCCTTGAACTCCGCGGCGCACACGTGGTCCGTGGGCAGCAGCAGCTTCTTGCCGGCGGCCTTCGCCTGCGCCAGCACCTTGCCGGCCGCCTCGACGAGGTCCTGCTCGACGAGCGACTTGCCCACCTTGTGGCCCTGCTGGACCAGGAAGGTGTACGCCATCGCGCCGCCAACGATCAGCACGTCGACCTTGGGCAGCAGGTTGGTGATCACGGGCAGCTTGTCGCTGACCTTGGCCCCGCCGAGGATCGCCACGAACGGGCGCGCCGGGTTCTCCAGCACGCGACCGAACGCATCGAGCTCGGACTGCATGAGGAAGCCTGCAGCCGCCGGCAGGTACTGGGCCACGCCGCTCACCGAGGCGTGCGCGCGGTGGGCCGCGCCGAATGCATCGTTGACGTAGACGTCGCCGAGGCGCGCGAGGCCCTCGCGGAACGCCTGCTCGGCGGCGGGGTCGGCCTTGATGGTCGTGCTCGTGCCATCGGCGTTCTTGACCTTGACCTTGCCCTCTTCCTCGATGTGGAAGCGCACGTTCTCCAGCAGCACGACCGTGCCCGGCTGCAGCGTGCCCTTCGCGCAGGCGGCCTCGACGGCTGGCCCCACGCAGTCGTCGAGGAACTGCACCTGCCTGCCGAGCAGCTTCTCCAACTCCGCAGCCACCGGCCGCAGCGAGTACTTGGCGACCCGCTTGCCGTCCGGCCGGCCGAGGTGCGCCATCAGCACCACGGCAGCGCCCTGGTCGAGCGCGTACCGGATGGTCGGCAGCGCCGCGACGATCCTCTGGGTGTTGGTGACGGCGAGCGTGGCCTTGTCCTGGGGCACGTTGAAGTCGACGCGCATGAGCACGCGCTTGCCCCTCAGGTCCAGGTCGCGAATCGTGCGGAAGGCGGGCATGGTGCGGGTTCCGTGGCTCAGAGGCCCTTGGCGATCTTGAGCACGAGCTCGACCACGCGGTTGCTGTAGCCCCACTCGTTGTCGTACCAGCTCACGAGCTTGAAGAAGTTCTTGTTGAGCTCGATCGAGGAGCCTGCGTCGAAGATGGACGAGGCCTTGCAGTGGATGAAGTCGGAGGACACGACCTCGTCCTCGGTGTAGTCGAGGATGCCCTTCATGTAGGTCTCGGACGCGCGCTTGATCGCGGCCTTGATCTCCTCGAGCGAGGTGTCCTTGGCGGTCTTGAAGGTGAGGTCCACCACCGACACGGTCGGGGTCGGGACGCGGAACGCCATGCCGGTGAGCTTGCCCTTCACCTCGGGCAGCACGAGGGCAACGGCCTTCGCGGCGCCCGTGGTCGACGGGATGATGTTCTGCGCCGCCGTGCGGCCGCCCTTCCAGTCCTTCTTCGAGGGACCGTCCACGGTCTTCTGCGTGGCGGTGTAGGCGTGCACCGTGGTCATCAGGCCCTCGGTGAGGCCGAAGCCCTCCTTGAGGATGACGTGCACCAGCGGCGCGAGGCAGTTGGTCGTGCACGAGGCATTCGAGATGATCGAGTGCTTGGACAGGTCGAGCTTGTCGTCATTGACGCCCAGCACGACCGTGATGTCCTCGCCCTTGGCGGGAGCCGAGATCACGACCTTCTTGGCGCCGGCCGCGATGTGGCCCTTGGCCTTGTCCGCCTCGGTGAAGAGGCCGGTCGACTCGATCACGATGTCGACGCCCAGCTTGCCCCACGGCAGTTCGGCGGGGGTCTTGGCGCTCACCACCAGGATGTCCTTGCCGTTCACGACCAGCACGTCGTCCTCGGCCTTGTCGGGCGACGACTTCTTCGACGAGACGGTGCCGGTGAAACGGCCTTGCGTCGAATCGTACTTGAGCAGGTAGGCGAGGTTGTCGGCGGGGACGATGTCGCCCACGGCAACGACGTCCAACTGCTTGCCGAGGAGGCCCTGCTCGACGAGGGCACGGAACACGAGACGGCCGATGCGGCCGAATCCATTGATGGCAACCCGAGTGGTCATGACGAGATAGACTCCGTTTGGCTTCTGCGCACTTGTGAGTGCGAGGAGCATAGCGTTCCCCCTGCACCCTTCCCATGGACAGCCTGCATCGGCTCCAGGACCAGACCGCCCGCTGCCTCATCCGGTACGAGAACCAACTCGCGGACCGGACGGTGCTGGCGGCGATTTCGGGCGGAGTCGACTCCACCGTATTGGCCCGTGTCCTCGTGAGACTCCAGCAGGAGGGACGGTTGCCGGGGCCGCTGCGCTTCGTCCACGTGGACCATGGCGTGCGGCCCGACAGCAGGCAGAACGCGCAGCACGTGGTCGACCTCGCCGAGCGCCTCGGCGTGCCGATCGACGTGCGCAGGCTCGTCGAGTTCGCGGGCAGGCAGCCCTCCGAGGACGAGTTGCGCAAGGCCCGCTACCGCGAACTCGCGCTCGTCGCCCAGCAGTGCAATGCGGGTGCCCTCGTCACGGGTCATCATGCGGACGACAACCTGGAGACCGTGTTGTTCCGCATGCTGCGCGGCACCGGTCCGCGCGGACTCGCGGGCATCCCCGAGGCGCGCTGGCTGCACGAGGACGGCATCCGCGTGCTGGTGGTGCGTCCGTTCCTCACCACGCGCCGCACGACCCTGGAGATCCTGCTGCACCGTCTCGGCGAGGTTGCATTCCACGACGCGACCAACGACGACACGCGCTACGCCCGCAACCTGATCCGCCACGAGACGATCCCGAGGCTGCGCGAGGACCTGGGCTTCGGCCTCGACGTCGCGCTGCTCACCGTGACGCGCACGGCCCGGGCCGCAGCCGACATCCTCGAGGCGCAGGGCCGCCGCGTCCTCGCCGAGCGCAGCCATCGCCGCGCACCGTGGCGCATGGACCTCGACCTTCGCGACCTCGACCAGGACTCGCGCCCATTCGTGGCCGAGGCGCTGCGCATGGCCCACGTGCAGGTGCATCCCTACGGCGAGGCGCCGCTGCAGGCGTGGGTCGAGCGCGCGCTCGACCTGCTGCGCAAGCAGGATGGCAAGCGCCTCGCCGGCCGCGGCGGCCTGTTGCTCGAACGCACGCGCAACGGCCTGTTGCTCGCGGATCCTGCGCGCGCGGCACCCCCGCCCGGACCCGACGATCCCGGCCAGATGTTCCTCTGGGACACCGGCAGGGCCCGGTTCGGCGCCACCGAGTGGTGGCTCGACGGCTTCGAGCACCCGCTGCCGCCGCTGGTGCCGTCCCCCACCGAGGCCGGCCCGTGGCGCGCCCTGCTCGACCCGCGCGAGGCGCCGACGCCCTGGCGGATGCGCTCGCGGAGACGGGGCGACCGCTTCCATCCGCTCGGCTGCGACTACGAGGTCGAACTGCGGCGCTACCTCCAGAGCCGGCACGTGCCGCGGTTCGACCGCGACCGGCTGCCACTGCTCGTCGACGCAGACGACGTGATCCTGTGGATCCCCGGCGTCGAGGTGGGCGAGCGCGCGCGGCTGCGACTGAACACGCGGCGGACGATCGAGGTTCAGGCAGGCTGCGGATAACGGCTCGCGCCCGCCCGAGGCTCCCGCCATACTCACGACGCCCCGGGCCCAACCACCCATCGTCGTGCAACTCCACATCGAGAACGGATCGCGTGCCGGCACGATCGTGCCGCTGGATCGCAACCAGGCCGTCACCATCGGGTCGGACCCCTCGTGCCAGGTGCGCCTCGCCGAAGCCGGCGTGGCCGCCCAGCACGCCGTGGTCAAGGCGCTGAAGGGTGAGGGGTTCGGCATCAAGGCACTGGCCCCGGGCCTGCGCATCGGCGGACGCGAGACCGAGGCCGCGCCCCTCGCCGAGGGCGACATGATCGAGGTCGGCACGGTGCGCATGCGCTACGCGAGTGCCGCCGGCAGGCAGACAACCAGCGGCGCGCCCACCATCCGCGGGTTCCGCGTCCTCGGGGAACTGGGCCGCGGCGGCATGGGCATGGTCTACCGCGCGGAGCAGGTGAGCCTGCACCGCGAGGTGGCGCTCAAGGTGCTGAGCCGCGAACTCACCAAGGACCCTGCGTTCGTGGCCAAGTTCGTCGCCGAGGCGCGCTCGGCCGCCAAGCTGCAGCACCCCAACGTCGTGCAGGTGTTCGACGTCGAACAGGACGGCGAGACCTACTACTACGCGATGGAGCTGATGCACCACGGCTCCCTGGAGTCGTGGTTGCGCAAGCACGGGCGCATGCCCGCCGAACGCGCGCTGCAGGTGGTCGCCGACGCGGCTGCAGGCCTCGCCTATGCCGAGTCGCTGCGCATCACCCACCGCGACATCAAGCCCGACAACCTCATGCTCGACCAGCACGAGGTGGTGAAGATCGCGGACCTCGGACTCGCGCGCAGCGACGGCGAGACCGAGGAGAAGGTGGCCGGCACGCCGCACTTCATGGCGCCGGAGCAGGTGCTGCGGAAGCCGCTCGACCACCGCACGGACCTCTACGCACTGGGCTGCACGTTCTACCGGCTGGTGACGGGCCGCACGGTGTTCCAGGGCGCGACCACCAAGGACATCCTGCGCGCCCAGGTGAAGGACGCGCCCGAGCCGCCCCACAAGGTGCAGCCGGACGTGCCCGTGGCCGTCAGCACGATCGTCCTCAAGCTCCTGCAGAAGGAGCCCGCGGACCGCTACCAGTCCGCCAACGAACTGCTCGCCGACATCCAGGACCTGCTCGCCCCGAAGGCCCGCAAGGGCCTGTGGATCGGCCTGTCCGCGGCAGCGGTGGTCGTGGCCGGCACGGCCATCTGGTACGCCGCGACCCGCGAGCCCGAGACCGTCGTGGTCGACAAGTACCGCGACAACCCCGAGGCAGCGCGGCTCGCGAAGGAGAACGAGGAACTCAAGGCCGGCGCGCGCGAACTGCAGGCCAGGGTCGCGCTGCTCGAGGCCCGGGCGAGCGGCCGCAAGGGCGATGAACTCGCCGCCGACCTCGATGCCGTGGCCAGGCTGCACGAAGGCACGGCAGCTGCAAGGGAGGCCGCCGAGGTCGCCGCGGTGACCCGGGCAACCGAAGCCGCGCGGCGCGACGCCGCGCAGCGCAAGGAGTCTGCCGTCGCCGAGGCCATGCAGGCGCTGACCCCGAAGGTCAACGCGGCGGTCGAAGCCGGCGAGTGGGCCAAGGCGCTCGAACTCCTCGCGGCGCCCGCGCCGGAAGCCGTGCGTGGGCTGGACGAGTACGAAGCCGCACTCCGGGTGCTCGGCGACCGTGTCGCGGCTGCAGCACGAGCCCGCGTGGAGGCGGCAACCAAGCCGGTGCTCGATGCACGGCAGGCGCGTGATGCAGCAGCACTCGCAGCCGCCCTGCCCGCGCTCGAGTCCCTGCTCGCGGACAACGGGCCGCTGCCGAGCGCCCTGCTCGGCGATCGCGAGGAACTGCAGCGGCTGGCGCAGAGCTCTGCAGGCGCCCTCGCCGAGTTGCGGGACGAGAAGCTCACCCGCGCGTGGACCGAGTTCGCCAAGGGTGCAGCCCGCACCGACGGTCTCAAGGGCCACCTGGTCAAGGCCGCGCTCGCCGACGCCGCCCGGGCAGCACGATCCATCGCCGAGACGCTGGGTGACGAGGCAGCTGCAACCCACGCCCGCAACCTCGCCGAGGCGATGCAACAGGCATCCACCTTCGCCACGGCACTCGCGAGCCAGGCGCGCAGCAGCAAGCTCGCCCTCCAGCGCGGCGCCGAGAACCTCTCGGTGCATGCCGTCGACTGGGCCGCGGGGACGTGGACCTGGGTCGATGCCGCACGCAAGGGAGCCAAGGAGCAGTCGGCGAAGCTGGAGGAACTCGACGGCGCACAGTGGACGACGCTTGCCGAGCAGGTGAACGAATCGGTGCCGGGTCAGCGCGAGGCGTTCCTGACCTTCTTGCTGCTGGGCAGGCACCTGCCTGCGGCAGCCGGGTACCTGGGCGGGTTCGACAAGGCTGCCCCGGACGGCGGCACCGGCGCAAAGGGCTATCCGCTCGGCACCGAGGGCCTGGCCGAACTGACCTCGCGCGAACTGCCGCCGGCCGAGGAGCCCTGGCGCAACGCAGCACGCGCGGAACTGGCCGCCACCGCCACGCTGGTGAAGGGATTGCGTGCCCTCAGCGAGCAGCGAAACCTCGCGGCCTCGAAGCACTTCGAGCGGCTGCTGTCCGACCACCCGCACAGCCTCGCCGTCATCGCCCTGCCGTGAGCCTGCGCTGCACGACCCGCGGCCACGCCGTCGAGTTCGCCGTGAAGGTCGTGCCCGGCGCCGCACGCGACCGCATCTGCGGCCTGCTCGGTGACAGCCTCAAGGTGCAGGTGAGCGCACCGCCCGAGGGCGGCGCGGCGAACGCGAGACTGTGCGAACTGCTCGCTGCAGCGCTGCAGTTGCCGGCGCGAAGCATCACCGTGGCAGCCGGGACGAGTTCCCCGCGCAAGGTGGTGTGCGCCCTCGGCATCGATGCCGCAACCCTGCGCCAGCGACTCGGCCTCGGCTGACGCACACTGGCGGATGGTTCCGCCGCACGAGCCCTGCTACCGTGCAGGCATGGTCGGATCGCCCAACCCCAACCCGCGTCAGCGCGCACGCGAGCTGGCACACCACATGCTCGGACGCACGCAGCTGCGACCGCGCATCGCCATGCTCCTCGGCACCGGCCATGCCTCGATCACCAACCAGCTCCACGAGAAGGTGCTGTTCCACGCAGACGACCTGCCCGAGCAGCTGGGCGCCGGCGTGCCGCTGGCGATCGGCACGTTCGAGGGCGTGGCGGTGGCCGTGGCCGACGCCCCGCTCGCGCCCTACGAGGGCATGCCGGTGAGCGACCTGGTGTTCCCGGTGCGCCTGCTGCGCGCGCTCGGCTGCGACGTGCTGGTGCTGACAGCCGGTGCCGCAAGCCTCACGCGCCACATGGAACCGGGCTCGGTCGCGATCCTCGACGACCACATCAACCTGAGCGGCATCCACCCGCTCCACGGCCCCAACGACGACCAGCTCGGCCCGCGCTTCCCGGACATGAGCGAGCCCTACAGCCGCAGGCTGCAGGCCATCGCGCAGGAAGCCGCGGTGGAGGCCGGCATCCCGTGCCTGCCCGGCGTGTTTGCCGCGGTACCGGGCCCCAACCTCCCCACCCGCGCCGAGTACCGCTACCTGCGCAACGCCGGCGCCGACATCGTGGGCATGTCGCTGGTGCCCGAGGCCGTCGCTGCGGTGCACGCGGGCTTCGAGGTGCTGGCCCTCGCCGGTGTCACGCAGCAGGTGGCCGAGGGTCAGGCGCAGCAGGCCTCGCTCGAGGCCATGCTCGATGCCGCCGACCTGGCTGCGCCGCGCATCGCCGCGCTCATCGCCGGCGTGATCCACCGCATCCCTGCCGCGCCATGACCAACGTTCTCGTGCCCAGGCTCGGCGTGCTGCTGTCGGGTGGCGGCCGGACGCTGCAGAACCTCGTCGACCGAATCCGTGCCGGCAGGCTCGCCGCCGAGGTCGCCGTGGTGCTGAGCGACAAGCCCGGCGTGCTCGGGCTCGAGCGCGCGCGCACGGCAGGAATCCCCGCCTTCGTCGAGCGCGATGCAACTGCGATCTGGCAGCGCATCCGCGAACACCGCTGCGACCTCGTGATCCTCGCCGGCTACCTGCGGTTGCTGCCCATCGATCCGGAGTTCCGCGACCGCGTGCTCAACATCCACCCGGCGCTGCTGCCGCGCCACGGGGGCAAGGGCATGTACGGGCACCACGTGCACGAGGCGGTGCTCGCAGCCGGCGACCGCGAGTCGGGCTGCACGGTGCACCTTTGCACGGACGAATACGACCGCGGGGCGATCGTGCACCAACAGTCGGTCCCCGTTCTGCCCGGCGACACGCCGGACACGCTGGCCGCACGCGTGTTCGCAGCCGAGTGCGAGGCGTTCCCGGTCGCCATCGAACAGCACTGGCACAGGCTGCAGTCAGGCAGCTGATCCCGCGCGCCGGCTGCGGACCCAGCCGAGCGCCAGCAGCCCGCCGACGATGCACGTGACGGCCAGGGCCCAGGGTCGCTGTTCCGGCAACAGCCAGGGCGTGACGGCGATGCACGCAGACACCCCGCCGAACGTGAGCGGCAGCACCGGCCCCAGCGGGCAGCGGAACGGCCGCGGCTCGTCGGGATGACGGCGACGCAGCACGAGCACGCTCAGTGCGCACAGACCGAGGAACGTGAAGTCGGCCATCACCACGGCATCGAGGAGGCTGCTGATGCCGTCGCGGCCTGCGATCACGAGGAGTGCACATGCCCAAAGCGTCATGGCCCCCACCGAGCGCCGCGCGGCCCCGCTCACCGGGTCGACGGGCGCGATCCAGCGCGGCCCGTCGCCGGTCTGGCCGAAGGCTGCCTGTTCGCGCGAGGTCGTCATCAGGATCACGTGCGTGGTGCCGATCGCCGAGAGGCCGATGGCCGCCGCGAGCCACCTGCCGGCGCCAGTCCACCACACCGACATGGCATCGGATGCGATGGTCTTCG
>JBEATZ010000069.1:0-4433 GCA_041161695.1 Planctomycetota bacterium
CTGCACGCCCGCGAACTCGACGTTGGAGATCACGGTCGTGTGCAGGTCCGGGATGCGGAAGCCGCGCGAGATCGCGCCGGTGCGCAGCGCGACCTGCTCGGCAGCGAGTTCGACCTGCTTGTGCGCGAGGATCTCGGCGATGCGCTCGCGTTCCTCGTCGCTGCGGCACATGAGCACCACGCGGCCGCGCGCGCCGCGGATCGAGCGCAGCCTGCCCACGGGATCGGCCTCGCCGCTGCCGGCGGCGCTGCCTGCCGAGAGGATCTTGTAGTCGAGGTCCTGGGAGGGCAGCGAGGAGACGTCGAGCTGGGGCCGGGTGCGCAGGTGCTCGGTGAGCCCGGCGAGTTCGTCCTGCAGCGTGGAGTCGAAGGCGGACAGGAACGCGGTCCGTTCCTCGATGCGCAGCGGCTCGTGGCGGCACACCAGGAGCTTGCCGGCAAGGTGCTTGCGCACGGGGCCGAGCTGGATCTCGCCGGCTCCGCCCAGGGAGACGGACACGCGATCGAGCACGCTGACCGTGCGCTGGCTCGCCGGGTCGAAGGTGCGGATCGACTCGAGCGTCTCGTCGAGGAACTCGAGGCGGATCGCGCATACCTCGGCCACGGGCCAGACGTCGACCACGTCGCCGCGCGCGCTCAGCTCGCCCGGCGCCAGCACCAGCGGCACGCTGCGCAGGCCGGCTGCCTGCGCCTGCGCGAGCAACTGCGAGCGCAGGCCCTGCTGGCCCGCGACCAGCTCGACGCGACCGCGCCGCATGCCCGAAGGGGTGGGGGCCGGCTGGAGCAGCGCCTCGATCGAGGCCACGAGGGGCAGCTTCTGTTCGGCCACGGCAGCGAGGGCCCGGGCCCGCTCGCCGCTCGTCAGCGGGTCGGGCATGCCGTCCGCGTCCTTCTCCTGGCGCGGCAACACGAGCGATCGTGTGCCAAGCGCGAGCAGGTCGTGGTGCAGCTGCAGGCTCTCCACGTCGTCTGCCGTGACGACCAGCACCGTGCCGCGCCAGCGTCCCACCAGGACGGCCATCAGCAGCGCAGCACTCGCGCCCCACAGGCCGCCGGCGCGGCGCTGCATCCCGTCCTCGAGGTGCTCGAGGATGCGCGCGGTCACCGGCAGTTTCTCGAACCCGGCGAGGAGCAGCTGGACCGGGTCGCTCATGCCTTCTGGCCCGCGGCCAGCTGGGCGAGGAGCGATTCGGCGGCGAGCTTCTCGGCTGCGCGCTTGGTGCGAGCCCTGCCCTCGGAACTCGCGCCCGTGGTGAGCTTCACCACGACCCGGAACTCCTGGTCGTGCTGCAGGCCGATGGTCTCCAGCAGCTCGTACCGGGGCTGGCCGATCTTGTGGCGTTGGCAGTGGTGCAAGAGCCGGGTCTTCGCGTCGATCACCGGTTCGGTTGCGGTCTCGCCCTCGGGCAGCTTGGCGAGGATGAAGCGCTTGACGAAGCTGCGGGCCGCGCGCACGCCGCCGTCGAGCAGGATGGCGCCCAGCACCGCCTCGACGAGGTCGGCGAGGATGCGCTCGGAGGCGCGCTCGGCATCGCGCAGTCCCTTGCCGGTCTCGAGGTGCGATGCGAGCTCGAGCTGGCGCGCGACGGCGGCCAGCGGCTTGCGGCTCACCAGCGTGGCGCGGGTCTCCGTCAGCTGGCCCTCGGGGATCTCGGGCGTCTGCTGGAACAGCGCCTCGGCGACCGCGAAGTTGAGGAATGCGTCACCGAGGAACTCGAGGCGCTCGTAGTTGAGCTTGCCCTCGTTGCCGGTCGAGGCGTGGCAGAGCGCGCGGTCCAGCAGGCCGATGTCCTCGAAGGGATGGCGCAGGCGTCCCGCCAGCTCCTCGAGCTGGCGTCGGCGCGCTTCGCGGATGCGGTCGGGACGGGAACCCATGGCACTCGGTGGGAGGGGCCACGTTAGTGGGCCCAGCCCTGCCGCGGAACCCCGCAGCCCGAATCCGACCGCCCGGCGGGCACGTCGCCGCGGCCGGGGCTCCGAAACGACCAGACGCTCAGACCGTCTGGCGGATGCGCTCGCCGCGCTTGCGCTCGGCCTCGCGCAGGAACAGCATGCGCAAACGCACGCTCTTCGGCGTCACCTCGACGAGTTCGTCCTCGCCCACGTACTCGAGCGCCTCTTCGACGCCGAACACGCGCGGCGGCGGCATCTTGACGAAGGTCTCCTTGGTGGAGCTGCGCACGTTGGTGGCTTTCTTCTCGCGAGCGAGGTTGACGACCAGGTCGTTCTCCTTGCAGTGCTCGCCGACCACCATGCCCTCGTACACCTCGGTGCCCTCGGGCACGAAGAAGGTGCCGCGGTCACGCAGGCCGTCGAGCGCGTAGAAGGTCGCCTGGCCCTGGGCCATGGAGATCAGCACGCCCTGGATGCGGTCGGCGATCTCGCCGCGCCACGGACCGTAGCCGTGGAACACGTGGTGCATCGTCGCCTGGCCGCCGGTTGCGTTGAGCAGGCGGCTGCGGACGCCGATGAGGCCGCGCGCGGGCACGGTGAACTCGAGGCGGGTGAAGGTGCCCTTGCGGTCCATCTTGAGCAACTCGGCACGGCGCGTGCCGAGGATCTCGATGACCTTGCCGCTGCACTCGGCTGGGGCGTCGACCGTGAGGTACTCGATCGGCTCGAGCTTCTCGCCGTTCTCCTCCTTGAGGAGCACGTGCGGCTTGGCCACCGAGAACTCGTAGCCCTCGCGGCGCATGGTCTCGAGCAGGAATCCGAGGTGCATGACGCCGCGGCCCGAGAGCTTGAAGCTCTCGGCCGACTCGCCCTGTTCGACGCGCAGCGCCACGTTGACGCGCAGCTCGCGGTCGAGGCGGTCGCGGATGTGGCGCGAGGTCATGAACTTGCCGCCGTCGCGGCCGGCGAACGGCGAGTCGTTGACGCGCATGGTGATCGTCATCGTCGGCTCGTCGATGGGGATCACGGGCATGGGCTCGACCACGTCGAGGGCCGTCACGGAGTCGCCGATCTCGATGTTCTCGATGCCGTGGATGGCGCACAGGTCACCGGCCTCGACCTCCTTCGTCTCCTCGCGCGTGAGGCCGATGAAGCGGTACACGCCGCGCACCTGCTGTTCCTTCTGCACGCCGTTGCGGTCGACGTGCATCACGCGCGTGCCCGCCTTCATGCGGCCGCGGTGGACGCGGCCAATGGCGATGCGGCCCACGTAGTCGGACCAGTCGAGGCTGGTGACGCGGAACTGCAGCGCGCCGTTCTCGTCGTCGGTGGGATCGGGGATGTGGCTGATGATCGCGTCGAACAGCGACTTGAGGTTCTTGCCCTCGCCGCCCTGGCGCGCGGCCTCGAGGTCCGAGGTCATCCAGCCCTGGCGGCCGGAGCCGTAGAACACGGGGAACTCCAGCGCGGCTTCGTCGGCATCGAGGTCGATGAACAGGTCGAACACCTCGTTCACCACCTCCTGCGGGCGTGCGTCCGGCTTGTCGATCTTGTTGACCACCACGATCGGCTTGAGGTGGTGGGAGAAGGCCTTCTGCAGCACGAAGCGCGTCTGCGGCATGGGGCCCTCGGCGGCGTCGACGAGCAGCAGCACGCCGTCTGCCATCGACAGCACGCGCTCCACCTCGCCGCCGAAGTCGGCGTGGCCGGGCGTGTCGATGATGTTGATGCGCACGCCCTGGTAGTTCACGACCGTGTTCTTGGCGAGGATCGTGATGCCGCGTTCCTTCTCCAGCTCGTTGCTGTCCATCACGCACTCGCCGACCGCCTGGTTGTCGCGGAACGTGCCGGTCTGGCGGAGCAGGCCGTCGACGAGCGTGGTCTTGCCGTGGTCGACGTGGGCGATGATGGCTACGTTGCGGATGTTCTTGGGCATGTGCTGCGGGCGCCGACCGCGGGAGCGAATCGGCTGACTTTCAGGGGGGAAGGATTGTCCCGAAAGTCGTGCATGGGTCAACGTGCCCATGGGATCCTTGGGTGAGGGACGTCCGCGCGGGCGCGAGTACGCCCCTCTTCGCCACGCGTTCCCATGGCCGATTCCCCCCTGCCTCCCGGTCCAGTCGCCCCCCGGCTTTCCGTGGTGGTGCTGTCCTGGAACACGCGGGAACTCACCCTTGCCTGCCTCGGCGCCCTGGCCCGGGACGCCTTTCCGGGCGGACGCGAGGTGATCGTGGTCGACAATGCCAGCGCCGATGGCAGCGCGGCGGCCATCCGGGAGCGGTTCCCCGAGGTCCGGTTGGTCGTGAACGGCGAGAACCGCCTGTTCGCCGCCGCCTGCAACCAGGGCGCCCGTGCGGCGCAAGGCGAGTGGCTCTGCCTGCTCAACTCCGACACCGAGGTGGCCCCGGGCGCGCTCGCCCAGTTGGTGGACTTCCTCGCGGCACACCCGTCCCATGCGATGGCCGCGCCCCAGCTGCGCAGTCCCGACGGCAGCATCCAGCACTTCTCCCGCCGGCTGCCGACGCTGGCCGAGGCCCTGTT